>JAKSCW010000019.1 GCA_022360375.1 Balneolales bacterium | reverse complement strand
TTCGTTAAATCTACGATACACATAGTACTCTAATGGAACCGAATAGACCATGCGCTCGATGGTAGACTCCTGCCTGGGGATATCGTTCGTTAACTGCCGGGTATTCCAGGCAACTTCCCGTTCTACCAGGAAGCCCTGCTGGGCTCCTAAGCCTGGTTTATCCCTATAAAATTTCTCATTAACAAAAGCATATGTTTCTGAGAAGTAGGGGTCTACTCCCATAAGCTGACGGTAATATATCCAGGAAAGAGCCATCCCCCCGCTAACCGATCCTATCTCCTTTGATTTTGCCCGTGCAGGTATTAATTCCTCAATGGTTTGGTAACGCTTAAACTCATGTCCCATCGTTTTTGCAAACAGGAATACCGCGTTTTTCTTTCTCGAATTTAATAAATCCCGGTACACCCAAATCTCATACTCAGGTTCCGGGTCAATTTCAAAAAGAAAATTGAACAACTCTATACTAACACAGCGATCAAATGCATTGCAAAATTGCTCTACATTAAGCAGATCAACATCGAGTGTGCCCTCGAATACCCGGTCAGGTTGACCAAATTTCACATAAGTCAACCCCCGGTCATCCGTTTCATATACATTTCTATTGTTTTCAATGTAATTCTTCCGGGCAAAATTGATACGTTCAACATGCTCTATAAGCCTTTCATTAAAAACAGTACCCGGTGAAAAATCATATTCAATCCAGAATGTTTTGAGCTCTTTAAATAGCTGGGGATCTCTTTGTTCAAATAAGGTTTGCAAGTATTCAAACCGGTCTTCGTGCATAATTGCTTCTATATACTGAAGCTCTTCTTCCAACGCCTCTGCATCCCGTTCAACGTCATTGGCATTCAACCCCCAGTAATAGATACTGGAGGCAAGCTCTATTTTTTGGGTTATTGAGTCCTCTACTACTATTCTCAGATATTCTCTTCCTATGGTGAATTCAGGATCATTTCCATCCTGATACCTTTGTTCATATTCTGTCAGAATCGCATGATTTTCATTTACAAAGAGATCCTGTTCCTCCGGAGACTGGGCCTGAACGTATTGAAAAGAAACAAGAAAAAGAAGAATTGGTAGTAGTCGACTCATAATAAACCCGGTTAGTGCTATCCATATACTACTTAGATATATAAGAATTATTGTCTTGTTAATTCATTTATTTTTTGTAGATAAACATCGTTACCTGCAGCGATATCTTGCTGGGATATTGAAATCAATTCATCCGGCATTAACGCGCCATCGGCAACATCTTTGCCATAACTTGAAAACTTCAACGGAATATCTACCTCGAACTGCGAGTTAGGCATATACAGAAAGAAATAGCTTCCACCGTTAATGCCCTGGCTGTTACCTCCGGATGGGAGCCCGACATAGGTTCCAAGATTTTCGCGCTGAAGTACGTTTAAAAGGGTAAATGTTGCAGAAACGTTCGATTGATTTCCCAGCGCAAATATTTCTCCCTTAAATGCATTGGGATGAGGCTGGATGGGCGTACATCCGCCTTCCAGGAGCTCCACGTACCTATCATCGTAAGGCTGGTAATACCCTTCCGGAATTCCCGCGAACATGATTTCTTCCCAGGTATCCACATACTCACGGTAGCTTGAATCTGCCTGGGTAGTTACAATAAGCTGTTTCGCTACCAGCGTGCATGGAATTTCTTTGGAAGTGAGGTAAGAAAGCAGCAGGTCCCTGGGCTCAGAAAGTCCTCCCCTGTTTCCGCGAATATCGATCACCAGGTTCTCAACCCCGCTTTGATTGATGATGGTGAATGTGGAATCAAAAAACTGTGCTGCATCAAAATCCTGAAAATTCCAGGTGGCAAAGGTACCCAACTTCAAAATGGCGATATCTTCCTGAATTTCCAGCGACCAGGTTTCTTTTCCTTTTGGTTGAACTCCGTACCGGGAAGTCATGATTTCGAGGCGTTCGCTTCTGCTTAAAGCGGGTTGGGTATGGGCGATCACCTGACCTGATCCGTAATTCCGTACTTCTACCGTAAATACTTCTGCCTGCATTGGGAAAAACAGCGGGAAGTAGAAATCAAAGAAATTGTGATCCCGTTCTCCAAAGGAAGTTAATTCCAGCACGTTATCTTTGGCCTGGAAGTTATTCCCGTCAATTTTGGCTACGGTGTACAAACTATCCAGGATGGTGGAAGAAGCAGTACCATTGATAGAAAGTATCTCTGCACCCGGTTTAATATCGAAATTGTTAGACGCGTTCCTGGTTACATATAGTTTTCCATGGTGAATTTCGAACCCAAAAGGAAAATAGATATTCCCTCCAAATAACCGTTCACGAATTTCTGCCCGCATGTTCCAGGGATTTACATAGGTATGCCCGCACCTGATTTTTTCTGTGAACTGCGCCAGGTATTTCATGAATTCGGCCTCACTCATATCACGATTCAGCTTCTGGTAAAAAGACTGGAAATGGGCTTCAAATTCATCTTCGGTATTGTACCGATAAATTCCGGGGTGCACATCAAGCATCACTTTTTTGAGTAACAAGGCATCTTCCTGTAAGTGTGCGGAAGAGAGCATTTCTCCTTTCACTACACTGTTTTCATAGTTTTGAGCGGCGGATACCGGAGCTGTAATGGTTCTGCTATCGGTGGTGTACCCTTTTTCACCGAAGGTTCCGCGTTCAAAGAGCATGTATCCCCGTTGATTTTCCAGCGGCATCGTTAAATTGGTTCTCCCGGTTCGCTGCCGTTCATTAATGAGCTGAATTCGTCCCTTTTCAAATGATTTGGTTTTGTACACCCCCTCTTCAAAATAACCCACAGTGACATCCCGGACTTCATCGCCCCCACGAACCGATTGATTTACAATACGCGCGCGAAGCTTTTCATACCCGTTTGGAAAGTATTCAACAAGGGAATCGACCAAAAATCCCCGGTGGTAGTTTTTTATAATTTTGGTGGAACCACCCGGGTAATATTCTTTGGCTTCACCCTGGAGTTTCCCATCTATCACCGTTGCCTGAAGCTGCGGACTTCCATTGGGATATAAAGAAAGCAGTTTCCCGGAAAATGGATTTCCATTTCCATCAAAATAAGTACCATCCTGAAACATAACGTTCTCCCATTCTGTAGTTTCAAGTGCTGTGGAGACGAACTGAAACCCGCTTCGATTCAACATCAGAGAGTCCCTTTCCAACCGGATCTGCTCCATGGCCTCCACCGCCTTTTCCTCAGCATCTCCGTTATCATCCTCCTGGCTTTCATTGAATGCCTTATATCTTTCCCGTGCTTCTTTTCGGGTCATGCTTTCCCCGAATTCCGGGTAATACCTGGTGCTTGAACATCCCCCTGTGAAAATGATGGTTAAGCCTATAATGAGCGCATAGATGAATAGTGTGATTTTTGCAGATTTCATGATGTTTTTGATTTGGTTAAAGAATCTGCACAAAATTCGTAAGTCTGCCCCCTATCTTCGTCTTATGGAGCATTTGATACCTGTCAAAAAGGTCTCAGGGAGATTTGATACCTTCTAGGTATAGAATTAAAAACACTTAGCAAAATTTTTTTTTCTAACTGTCAGAGAGTCGTTCAAAACAAATTGATTTAGTTTTTGAAAGGAGAAAACTATAACACATTCACATATAAATTCCCGCAAGTTTTTTATAGAGTTAGAAATAAATAATTTTATGAAATAAAATATCTGTTGATATTTCATTGGCAGTGCGTTGGGAAAAACTATTGAAACACATGGGAGTAATGATAAACAGTGTATTAAAAGCAATTATAGAATCATCTTTCCTACCTGTTTCCTTTTTTCATATTTGATACAACATACTGGCGCTCAGGCACTTTACTTCATATATAGGACGTAAATAAAATAACTTGTGGTGCGTGGAATATTCATAGGCATAGCTTCTCTGTTTTGGGGAATTGGTATGTGGAGTACCAATAACTCGTGGGCTCAGGAAATTCCTCCAGGCTATATAAGTAAATACTGGACTATAAAAGATGGTCTGCCTTCTAATACTATTCAGGATATCCTGAAGACCTCAGACGGATATATGTGGTTCAAAACTCTTGAAGGTCTGGTTCGTTTTGACGGGCAGTCTTTTGATGTTTTCAATAACTCAAATACCAATGCTTTTCTGCATTCTGAGACCCGCGATTTTACCAATACTTATAAAAATGAATTTTGGTTTGATAACGGAACAGCAGATAACCCACGACTTATACAGTATAAAGATGGCCGTTTTGAATACCATCCTTTCAATTACAAATTAGCCCTATCAACAAGTTTTAATCGAAGGTTTGAATTATCAGCCCAGGGAGAGCTGTGGGTTGCCGGGGAAAAACAGGTATTCAAGTTTTCAAATCAACAGTTTATCCCTGTTTTTGTTGAAGAAATAAGTTCTGCTCCCAGTGGTTTTTTTATGACGGATCGTTCGACCTGGATTTCCGCTGAAAAAGGGTTCTATCAGGTTTCTGGTGATTCCGTTTCATATACTGAATATGACAATCGGGCATTGCGATCATTTGCTGTTGATAATGATGATGTGATCTGGGCCATCATAGGTGAAAATCTGGTACGATTAGACCGCTTATCATCACAGTACTTTAAGTTACCTCCCGACCTGAGAACACGATTTCCCAGGCTTGAATTCAATCAACAAGAACGCAACCAGCTTATTGTTACAACATCGCCTTTCCAGTTTATTTTTAAAGACGGGCTATTCCAAAAGGTATCGGATGAAGAGTCCTATGATGAACAACTCGTTTATACAGCCTCTGAGATTAATTCTCAAAAACTTTCCGGATGGCACACTGCTCACGGTGCTTTGTTTCACCAAGGGAAGCTTGTGGCAAATGCTGACATGACGCTTATGTCTCCTTTATTTTTGGATGAAAACGATCAGGTCTGGCTGGGGACCAGGGAAGGGTTGTACAGCTTTAGAATTAGCCTATTTAGCTCCTTTGAACATAATGCTGGTATAAAAAATATTTATTCATTATTCGAAGATCATGAAGGGGCAATATGGGGAGCTTCAATATGGAACGGAGTACACCGCCTTAAAGATAATCGCATCGAATTAATCACCGATTCCTCATTTCCCAGAGTATTTTCATTTTATGAAGATAA
>JAKSCW010000068.1 GCA_022360375.1 Balneolales bacterium | reverse complement strand
TCCGGGATTTGCACGACAGGGATTTACTTGACGGCATGAGTACTTCAGATATCATCGGCCTGTTTTACAGCCAGTAAATGGCAGGAAAGAAGCTCCTTGTTATCGGCAAAGTCTGGCCGGAACCTTCATCCTCGGCGGCCGGAACCCGGATTCTCCAAATAATTGAACTCTTTAAAGAGGAAGACTACAGGGTGATTTTTGCCTCTGCAGCTGGTGAAAGTGAGTTTTCTGCCGATCTGGAAGCTATAGATATTACCAGGCAGGCTATCAGGTTGAATCACCCGGATTTCGACACTTTTATAGCTCAGCTAAAGCCTGATATAGTCCTTTTCGATCGATTTATGACCGAGGAACAATTTGGGTGGAGAGTCGCAGAATTTTGCCCCGATGCACTACGAATTCTGGATACGGAAGATTTGCACTTTCTGAGAGAAGCACGAAAGCTGGCACTTAAACACAATGAGCAATACGATACTCATCTTGTGAATGAAATTACGGTGCGTGAACTTGCAAGTATTTATCGCTGCGATCTTTCCCTGGTTATCTCAGAATTTGAAGTTGAATTACTCCGGGAGCGACTTGGAGTTCCTAACAGTTTACTTCACTATATGCCATTCCTGGTAGATTGGTCACAATTGAATCCCGTAAATGAAAATCCGGGGTTCGGGCAGCGCAATCATTTTGTGACCATTGGAAATTTCCTGCATCCCCCAAACCTGGATAGTATTCGGTTTTTGAAATACGAAATATGGCCACATATCAGGAAAGAGCTTCCCGGTACCGAACTTCATGTGTATGGCGCATATCCATCAAAGGAAGTCTTGGACATGCACAAACCTGAAAATGGATTTATTGTTAAGGGACGGGCAGAAGATGCTATGGAAGTAATCAGGAATGGAAGGGTTTTATTGGCTCCGCTTCGTTTCGGGGCTGGATTAAAGGGTAAATTGCTGGACGCAATGCTCACCGCAACACCCAGTGTTACTACTCCGATCGGAGCGGAAGGAATGCGATATGGAGGAGATTGGCCTGGTGTGGTTAGCGAAAATGTTGCAGATATCGTTCACCAGGCCATTCAATTGTATACTCAGGAGAAAACCTGGATGAAAGCTCAATCGCACATCATTCCAACTCTTGAGGCAAAGTTTTTGACTGAAAATCACGCACAACCATTTCTGGATAAAATTCACGTGCTGGCTGGATCCATTCACAGTCATCGAAGCGAAAATATTTTTGGGCAAATCTTACAACATCAATCTAATGCCGCCAGCCGTTACATGGGAAAGTGGATCCAGGAGAAGAATTCAAAGAATTAAGATTCTGTTTTTGTGCAGGAAATCTTCCAAACCGGATACTTAATCGATTCATCCGGGTTTACCCATTCACCAAGCCATTCAAAGGATGAATCTGTAATGTCAGTGAAATTGATCTTATAAAATCCATCCATTCCATTTGGGGCCTGTTGTTCTCTGTAAAGAATAATGTCTCCATCTTCATTTTTTTCGCCTTTCCATGCAGGAAGAATGCTGGGAACAGAACCTGATGAATAATAATGTACGTACCAGGCCGCACTATCGGCATTGAACTGGCGGATGCTGCCAGCGTGTACCCCATTGTTAGTGAATGTTTCATCCTGAACGGCTTGTCCATTCAGTACATATTGCCATTTCCAGGTCATTTCACCCGGTTCATTCCAGGTTCCGTCCTGAGCTCTTGCTACGGTACTGCAACTTGATACACCTATAAGTGGAGCGAAATCGGCCACTTCTTTTGGCGCATCGGGGTTTAGTTTACCATAGGGGTTTTCGGCGGATGACTCGTACTGGGCATAAGCGGGCACAGAAACCGCAATCATAAAAAGGATATATAGAACAGACTTCATTTTGTACTTTTTTCTTTTTCTTCAAAGAAAAGAAGCAGATGATTCCCGGTAAAAGGAAAATCAGGGAACGTGGATATGTTTGCAGTAAACTATATAGATGTAGCAGCTAACGCATTACGTAAGTTTGAAGCACCCGACTTTGAAAGCGGGATTTCGGAGTGATTGTTTAAGCGAATGGTAAATGTCTGGTAATCCACTTCCGAAAAATAATCCATGTTCAATAACGCTTTTCTATGCACCCTGATGAAACGATAGGATTCCAGTTCCTTCTCCAGAGACTTGAGGCTTTTCCGTAACGAGTAGCTTTTTGACTGGGTATGAATTTTAACACAGTAATCATCGGCTTCAAACCAAAGCACTTCAGAAAGCTGAATCAATTTATGCCTCTGCCCAATCTTTATCCGGATGGTTGGGCGCGTGTTAGATACAGAAAGTGAAGGGCTGGTTTGTTTTAAATCCTGAATTTCAACCCATTGTGCTTCAATTAATTGTGTTTTAGATACATTGAACAGGAGTAAGAGCCCAAGAGTGGTTGCAAAAGTAAAGCTTAGCGCTTTTTGAAAAAGAATAAACGTGAAGCTTTCGCTGATTGAAGCTATAGTGAGACTGACGTCATTCATCCATAGTGTTATTAATGTGACTGAAATCAAAGCAGCAGCATTGATGAAAATTGCAGTTGAAATGATAGTTAACCAATTTTTCGACTGATTTTCGGAAGGACTTTTAAGGTGAGCGTTCCATAAAAAAAAGCTTCCCAGCACATTAAAAATGAACCAAACTCCCCAACGAATTGCATGATTTTTTAGAAGAACCCAAAATGAAACGGGGTCTTCAGGGTAAAGATCAAACGTATCCAAATAGAATTTCTGTTGAAACGCATCAAATAGGATTACGCCTAGTATAGATACTGAGATTAGAATCGATACTTTCTTATTGAATTCCACGGAAATTGAATTAATTAATCAGAAGAATGAACTCCTCAAGTTAATTGAATAGGAGAATTCAGGAAAGTGTAGGATCAATTTCCTTAGATTTCTTTCAAAAAAACGATTTATGCTTGTTTTAACACTCGATGCAGGAGGTACTAACTTTTCCTTTTCAGCGATAGAGAACGGGTTACAAATAGGAGACAGCTTTACTCTTCCTTCAAATGCGCATGATCTTGAGCTTTGTCTGGCTTGCATCAAAAAAGGATTTACTCAACTTACAGAGTCTTCGACTAATCCTCCTGATGCGATTAGTTTTGCTTTTCCGGGACCAGCTGACTACAGGCACGGAGTAATTGGCGATTTGCCCAACTTACCTGCTTTTAAAGGAGGTATTCCCCTCGCAGCAATTCTTGAACATGAGTTTGGTGTACCCGTTTATATCAACAACGACGGAGATTTATTCGCACTTGGAGAAAGCAGAAGTGGATTCCTGCCTTATATAAATACATTGTTAGAAAATGCCGGTACTCCAAAAGAATACAAAAACCTGATTGGTATTACCCTGGGAACTGGTTTTGGGGTAGGAATTTGTGTGGGTGGGGAATTACTCCGGGGAGACAATGGGATAGCATCAGAAGGATGGTTACTCAGAAACAAGCTTTACAATTATACCAATATCGAAGATACCGTAAGCATTCGGGCGGTGAAGAAAATGTATGCCGAACAAATTGCAATGGACCCCGGAAAAGCACCGGAACCCAAAGAGATTTATGAAATTGCTTTGGGAAAAGCTGAAGGGGTAAGAGAGGCCGCTCTTGAAGCTTATTTCAGGTTTGGAGAAGCCCTGGGAGATGCCCTTGCCCACATCGTTACTTTGATAGATGCCCCGGTAGTATTAGGTGGAGGATTAAACGGGGCGTATCCGGTGTTTTCAAAATCGGTACTGGATGAAATGAATGGTTTCTTTCACGCCTTAAATGGAAAACATATCTCTCGGTTGATCCAGAAAGTTTTCAATCTCGAAGATGAATATCAGAGAACTCTGTTTGTTGCACCAGGCATTCGAATGGTAAAGGTACCTGGAACAGACATTGAAATTTCTTACGAAGAAGAAAGGAAGATCGGAATAGGAGTTTCCCGGCTTGGAACCAACAAAGCAATTTCTTTAGGTGCCTACTACTACGCAGTGAGTATGCTCACCAAAGAGAATTAAGCAGATTCAGGCTGATCCAAATTTGAACCAAATTTTCCGTACCAGAGAATGTATGCATAACAAATTGCAACAAAAAAGAGTGCAGATTGGAGTCCTATGGAGTCCGCGATTCTTCCATACAAAGGAGGAATGAAAGCCCCGCCAACAATAGCGGTACATAAAATTCCTGACCCTTGTGCTGTGTGTTCTCCCAGGTTTTTGATTGAAAGCGTAAAAATATTTGGGAACATAATGGAGTTAAAGAGTCCAATACACAGAATACTCCACATTGCAACGTAACCACCTGTAGTCATACTTATCAGAAGAAGGGTGATATTCACTCCTGCATATGTAGCTAACAAATTCCCGGCTTTCACTTTTTGTAAGATAGCCGATCCTATAAAACGACCGACCATGGCCCCTCCCCAGTAAAAGAAAACAAAGGTGCCGGCTAATTGTGCCACACTCATTTCACTAAGCTGAACGTTAGAAAAAATGCGTGACAAAAAAGTAGCCGCCCCCGTCATAAAGGCACTTCCCTCAACTAAAGACTGAACATCCAGGTTCAGAAAGTAATTAACTAAATAGCTTCCAATGGCTACTTCTGCCCCTACATATACAAATATACCAAGGGCTCCGAAGGTGAGATGTCTTTTCTTTAATGCAGATCGGTAATTACCATGTTGATGTTCATCACCTTCCAGTATGTTAGGTAGTTTAAATGCAGAAAAAACTAATGCCAACCCAATTAATACAACTCCAAGTACAATAAATGGTCCTTGAACCGCAGATGCTTCAGTGGCAAAATAGGATAGACGGTCAGTCTCGGAAAGCGCATCAATTTCAGAAGAAGTAAGTACTGAACTGCTAAGAATAAATGCGGCACTTACCAGGGGTGCTATAGTGGTTCCTAATGAATTGAATGCCTGAGCGAGGTTTAACCGACTTGATGCCGTTTTTGAAGGCCCAAGAGCTGCTACGTAAGGATTAGCGGCAACTTGTAAGATGGTTATTCCACCTGCAAGCACAAACATTGCCGCCAGGAAGATTCCAAAAATTCTAAACGAAGCAGCAGGGTAAAACAAGGCACATGCAATACCCATGGTAATTAACCCGACAATAGCCCCGTTTTTGTATCCAATTCTGGAGATAAGATATCCGCCGGGAATTGAGAAAACCGCATAAGCAGTAAAAAAAGCGAATTGAACAATCCCTGCCTGGAAATAAGTTAGTTCAAAGACATCCCGTAACCTTGGTATCAGTGCATCTACCAAAACGGTGATAAATCCCCACATGAAGAAGAGAGAAGTAATTACAATGAACGGGACCAGATACTTATTTTTTTCACCCATTGGATCAGAATTTATAGTTAAACGAGCTTATTTTAATAGAAATCAGCGAAACAAAAAAGGCTCCGGTTGGAGCCTTAATTTCAAATAGAAGCAGCAATCATACCCTGCAGTCTTTCCGTTTCAGCGGCGCCTGTATAATCGGGGTACTCCGAAAGTATTTGTTCGGTGAGTCTTTGCGCTTCTTCGAAGTTTCCAAGTTCAAAGTATATCTCTGCTGCACGCAATAAGTTGTCAGGAGTAGTTGATTCGTTTTCATCCCAATTGGCAGCCTGAATATAAGTTTCTGCTGATTTTTCTAAGCTTCCATTGGCTTTCAAAATACTTGCATGGTAGCTGATTGGTCCTACACCCAGTATTCCTTTTGGGGCATCATATCTGGAGAAATAAGTTAATGCATCTTCAATGTTTCCAAGCTTAAAACTAGAAACAGAGGCATAATAAATGGCAAGGTTACCGGCTTCGGTTCCACTAAAATCGTTGGCAATTCCAAGGAATCCATACGTTAACTCAAAACTGTCGCCATTTAAAGCACGGTCGAAGTCTCCAATGGTGTAGTATCCCTCAGCGATAGAAAGAAGCTGTTGAGCTTGCTGTTCCTGTGATTCTGCGTAAAAACGGTATCCGATTAATGAACCAATTACTACAATTATTCCAATTAAAACAGAAACGATGATAGTTCGGTTCTGATTATAAAAAGTGGTAGCCCGCTTTACATTCTCAATAAGCGGATCGGTTTCCAATTCCTCTTTAGAAAGGTGTTTTGCCATGATTTATTTAGCGTTTTCAAAATGAATTACAGACTTCAAAAATACGGCTGTTTTAACTTATACCAAAACTTAAAGTGTGGTGAGTTCGCCGTTTTTTATTTCAAGAATAGTATCAGAGCGTTTAGCGATTTCTTTTTCGTGGGTAATAAGCAGAACTGATACCCCAAATTCGGCTCTAAGCTCAAAAAGCATATTCAGGATGATGGAGGTATTGCTGTCGTCAAGATTTCCTGTTGGTTCATCGGCCAGGATTAATGAAGGATTGTTCATTATTGCGCGAGCCATGGAAACCCGTTGCTGTTCACCTCCTGAAAGTTGAGTAGGGCGGTGGTTTCGTCGGTTCGCAACTCCAAACCGGTCAAGCAATTTGAGTGCGTCACGCTTCGAATCTTCGATTGATTTTCCCGCAATCATCGCAGGCATACTTACATTTTCAATAGCCGTGAACTCAGGGAGGAGATGATGGAACTGGAATACAAAACCGATGTTTGTATTTCGAAATTCTGCTAACTCATCCGAATTCATGGATGCTAAATCCTTTTCTCCCCAGAATACTGCTCCCTGGTCGGGACGATCCAGCCCACCCAGAATATGTAGTAACGTACTTTTGCCACTTCCGCTGGAACCTACGATAGAAGTAATGCTCGCTTTCGGGATTTTCAAAGATACGTTCTTAAGTACTTCCAGGGGTTCATCACCTTCCGTGCTCTTGAAGCTTTTATAAATACCTTCTGCAGTTAAAATGAAATCGCTCATTAAGAAATGGTAGAATTGAACTCAGGGTAAATAACGGATTCGATGTGTACGCATTTCCCGGTCTCGATATTTACTTTTGCTAAAGCCCCACAAAGGTGATTATCTCCTGTGGCGGCTTTGTATTTTTGGTGAACACCAGTCATAAATCGTTTTATAGCCACTTTTTTGTCCATCCCAAGTGATGAATTATAAGAACCCGTCATTCCTGCATCGGTCAGGTAGCCAAGTCCCTGGGGGTAAATACGAGCATCACTGGTTGGGATATGCGTGTGTGTTCCAATCATTACTGAAGCTTTTCCATCAATATGCCAGGCAAGGGAAACTTTCTCTGCGGTGGCTTCCGCGTGGAAATCCACAAACACAATGTTTGTTTCCTGGTGAATTTTATCAAGTGCCCAATCCGCGGTATGAAAGGGGTCGTCGATAGGTTTCATAAATGTACGACCTTGCAAATTCAGCACCCCGATTTTTATTCCTTTGCCGGGTACATCATATACCCCGTAACCTGAACCTGCATTGCCGCGTGGATAGTTTAAAGGGCGGAGTATGTCGTTATTCTCCCGCATGTAGTTGAATACTTTCCATTTGTCAAAAGAATGGTCGCCACCGGTTATAACATGTGCTCCAAGCTCGTGGAGTTTCTTAATGATGTATTCGTTAATTCCGTGACCTTCGTGCGAATTTTCGCCATTTACTATCACGAAATCCGCTTTGTATTTTTTAATCAGGCTTGGAAGAACGGTTTCGCATATGGCAAGTCCGGGATCTCCAACTACATCTCCAACAAACAAAATATTTATAGAATCGGTCACAGTCCTTTATTTTGAGAAAAAATTGTGAGCAGGAAGGTAGCTAATGAGACGGAAAAAAGGGGGGATTAATTTCGAATGTCTTCGATAAGGCGTTCTAAACTTGCGTTTACCCGTTGCATCAATACTTCTTCATTTTTGGAATTATCGGAGTTAGTTTGACGTGCCTCAAATAATTCCTCCGCAATGCTTAATGCAGCAAGCACCATAACGGTAGCTTCAGGCTGTTTAACAAGTTGATTCCTGTACGTTTGAAAGCGCTCATCTACATATTTGCAAATTCTGACCATTGTTTCTTCCTCATGATCTTCCACTTTTAGCGGGTACTGCTTTCCGAGAATAGAAACTTTGATAGATTTCATGCCTGATTGCCTAGATGTGTGTCAATTTTTTTGATAAGTCCCTGAACGGTTTGGCGCATGGCCAGCCGTTCCGATTCACTAATTGCAGAAAAGATATCGGTTTGTTTTCCGCGAAGATCTTCCAGTTTTGTAACCAACTTTGAATTCTCTTTCTTCAAATCTTTGATCTCCTGTTTAAGGAGTTTTACTTCTTCGTCTATTTCAGAAAGAAGAAGTTTGAATTTTTCAGATTGCTGGTTCAGTTGGTTCATAAAGACTATCCCCGTAACCGGGCTCCGTACTGATTTTCTAAAGCTTTTACTGTACGGTTAATTATAGGCTGTACTTCATTGATATTCAAGGTTTTGTTTGGATCAATGAAATTAAGCCTGAAGGCAAGACTTTTCTTTTCATTCCCAAGAGATTCGTCTTCAAAAACATCAAAAATATCAATGCTTTGCAAGGTGTTACCTGCCTTTACTTTTATCACGCTCATTAGTTCTCCTGCCGTAACCTGCTGGTCTACGATTACGGCAAAATCGAATTCAAATACAGGGAATTTGGGAATGGGTTTAAATGAATTTTCAGAGTTTTTGCCCAAAACCGATTGAATAGCACTAATAGAAAACTCTGCAAAGAAAACCGGAACGGATAAGTCATACGTTTTTGCTAATTCTTTTGAAATACCTGAAATTTTACCGATCTGTTGTTTTCCAACAAAATATGCGAGATAATTGTCATTCAGCTTAGCTTTGATGTTTTCCAGTAATCCAAGTTTCAGGAAGAATCCATTAAGTAATTGCTTCAAATCAAAGATAGAGTATTCGGTTGGTTGGGCGGTCCAGTGTTCGGTATTTTTCAAACCTGAAATTCCGAATAACAAATGCGTATCCTCTTTAATCCCTTCATGGAAGGTGCTTTGATCAGAGTTTTCGAACACATTACCAATTTCAAAGAACCGGAGTCCTTTTGATTGTCTGTTGAAATTGTAAGAAGCCGCTTTTAGGAAACCATGAAGAAGAGAAGGCCGAAGAGTGGTCATATCCGTTGTAATAGGATTCAGCGTTTTAACCATGAAATCCAGCGAACCAAATTGAGAAGCCTCTTTTTCAGATATAAGAGAATTGGTATAAATTTCCCGAAAACCGAGTTCAACGCCGGTTGCTCTGATTCTTGAAAGCAAAAGTTCCCAGTCTGAGAACTCCTCCGTAGAAATAAAAATCCCGTGACTTGGGGCATCTATTCTGTTGTAATCGTACAGTCTGCCCACTTCTTCAATCACATCCACCTCGCGGACTAAATCGGGGCGGAAAGTTGGGATTTTAAAAGTTGCTTCGTCTGCCGATTTTGAAATCAGTTCCAACTCCAGGCCATTTAAAATATCCACCGATTCATCGATGGTAATGGTTGTACCCAATAATCGATTCAGATAACTTTTAGTAAGGGTAATTTCAACGGGCCTGGTTTTGGTTGGATGAATATCCAGGATTTCATCAGGCATTTCGCCACCTGCTACCTCCACAATTAATTGGGCTGCACGTTCAACCGCTCTGGCCTGAAGATTAGGGTCAATTCCGCGTTCAAAACGATAGGATGCATCGGTTTGAAGCGTTTGGGCTTTTGCCGTTTTTCGAACAGTACCCGGGTCGAAATAAGCGCCTTCCAGGAAAATATTCTTTGTTGAATCGCTTACTTCAGAATACAATCCGCCCATAACCCCAGCGATGCCTACTGGCCCCCGGCCATCGCAAATAAACAGTGTTCCGGGAGCACATTTGCGCTTGTTGTGATCCAATGTTTCAAATTCAACTTCCTGCTGGAAATCCTTAACAATGATTTGCTTGCCCTTAATCTCGTCGTAATCGTAAGCATGCAATGGTTGCCCTAATTCAAACATCACATAATTGGTTACATCCACTACATTGTTTACAGGACGTGCACCAATCGCCTTTAATCTGTTTTGGAGCCATTGCGGAGATTCTTTGATTTCAACTCCTTTAATCATTTTTCCAACAAAACGATGGCATTTCTCAGCATTTTCGATCGAGACAGAAATATCCGAAGATTCGGTAACCGTTTTTGGCAATTCAATTTCGGGCTTTTCCAAAGGAATGTTCAGAGCCGCGGAAAGGTCGCGGGCGACGCCTAAATGGCAGGTTGAATCGGGTCGGTTTGGTGTTACTGCAAAATCAATAATGGTATCGGTATAAATATCCAAAACTTCGCTGATCGGGGTGCCAACAGCCAGGGATTCATCAAGTACCATTATTCCTGAGTGATCATCACTTACTCCTAACTCGCTTTCAGAACAAATCATACCATTTGATTCTTCTCCGCGGAGTTTTGCTTTTCGAAGTGTGAGCAGGCTTCCATTATCCAATTTTAGGGGAAGGGTAGTTCCCACGGTAGCAACAGGTACCTTTTGGCCGGCGGCTACATTCTTTGCTCCACAAACAATCTGTACACTTTGTTCTCCCAGATTCACCTGACACAGGGTTAAACGATCAGCATTGGGGTGTGGTTTAGTTTCCAATACCTCTCCAACAATTACGCCGTCGAGCTTACTTCCATATTCAAATGTCTCCTCTTCTTCTAAACCGATTAACGTCATTTTTT
>JAKSCW010000394.1 GCA_022360375.1 Balneolales bacterium | reverse complement strand
TCCCGTTTCTTCCGAGAGTCCGTTCAGGGTTCCTAAACGCAATGCAATAGGGGCGTTTGATAATACAAACTCTGCTCCTTCCCGCTTACAAGCCAGGGCAATTCGCCAGGCGATGCTGCGTTCGTCCAGTGCTCCAAAAATAATTCCTCGTTTACCTTTTAATAGTCCGTAGCCTTCGGTACTCATTCCTATAAATTTCTAACTGTGATTAATGATGGGCTAAAATCTTACTTATTCCGATAAAATGATAGGGATACTTCTTACCGGTTTTTCCGGCAATAACTTGTAGCCGGAAAAATTAAAGCCCTCCTTGTCACAGGAGAGCCTAAGCTGGGGTTAAATATTTAGAGACGATGCAAAACAATCACTAAAGCTACCGTTTGTTAACTTTTCATGTTGCAAACTTTACGATCACATCGTACCATGTTACCTGCTGTTATTATATAGCCATGGAAGCATTTATAAACAGCAAAAGGTGTTTTTCTCAGGTAACCTGATTTCAGAATCATATCGATTCTCTCTTGATAGATCTAAAGATTCTATTAAACAAGTACTTAAAGAAGGCAAAGTATAACTAACATAGTAGCTTTTTATTTGTGCATCTCTGATTAAGACGCCTTCCTTTTATAGTAAAAAACTATCTGTTCTCTGTTACTAAAAACTGATGAACACTGAAGAAAACTGGATAAAACCATAATTTTTGGGCGTAACTGAAACAAATATAATTCTCTGAAGAGAATATGTCAAAAGAAAAATTCTCTATAGAAAATATTTCTTTTGGGAAAGCTCTTCAGGCTTTCAGAAAAGACCGGAAACTTACCCTGGCCGGTTTGGCTGAAGCTGTTGGCAGTTCCCCCGGTTACCTGAGCGAAGTTGAGCGGGGAATCAAAAAACCGGGTAGCGATCTTCTTTTCGCTTTAAAGCGCACTTTTAACCTGGATTTAAACGCCCTTCTTGAAGGTTCCGTTGAGTACCTGCCCGATAACATACATGTTGTTCACGAGCCTCCTGTTCCATACCCACCTAAAAATAGTAACGAAGAGTTAAGCAACATCGCTTCTCGTATTATTGCTCAAGTAGAAGCCTCCTCCCTTAGCACAGACTATAAGCTCGAAATCACAGAGTCTGTTTTAAGGATGATAAACCAAAAGATGGAGAAACCCGGTAATTCGGATTGAAAACTATTTAATCCCTTGCTGCCCCGGTATTGGATTTACCATTCTGTAACCTTTTATTGCATGTAAAGTGCCATTGGTCTACGTGGTCTAACCCTGTTCTAAATGAAAGCTTTTTTCACATTCATTCTGATTATTCTTACCAGTAATTGTTGTGTAGCCCAAAATCAAAGTCATTCCTACACCGATATTTTTGGAGTTAACCGGCTAATCAGTGATCATGGAATAGTATCCGAAGCAAACCCTTCCCGATTATTTTCGCTGGATACATCGTTTATTTTTGTGGGTACATTCGAATTTGAAATTGCTGCTAATTCTGAATTCCCCGCGGAAGTTTCAGGAGAAAATATCGCCGCGGGCGAACGAATTATATTTGCCGATATTCGTAACAGAACAGCCAACCGATTACTCATCTTTCAATTTGAGGGTTTTTTACCCGATTATAATTTCACCTACAATTATTCTTTCCCGGGGGCTGATTCTTTGGGTGGTATTCCTTACCGGAATAATGTTTGGTTTTATGATGAGGCCAGCTATATCAAAGAAAACCCCTCTGGGGTAGCTTCCCAAACCAGGGAATTAATTCGGGAAAAAGGGGTTCACTACCCCGCGGAAATAATTATGTCTCGTATTGTAATGGTTACAAACCCGGAAAGAAGAAACGAACTTATCATTTCTTACATAGAAACTGCAGACTTCAATGCCCTGAACCTTTCGGACTGGGAACGTGGAATCTATACAACCGAATTTAAAAGTGCGTTTAACGAAAGAATGAAAGCCAGGGCAATCAGTTCAATCTATATTGAGCATTTGGATGACTGACTTTCGGTTTAAAAGAAATGGAGAGCGGTAACTCTGCTTTTCTTATTTAACCAGTACCACCTTGATGGTGCTCATTGTTCTTCCTGAAACCAACCGCACAAAATACACACCGCTTGCAAATTGCGAAGCATCCCATGCCAATACATACGTTCCACGGTTCTGATACCCGCTATATAGCGTTTGAACAATTTGTCCCCGCATGTTATACACGATAAGCTCAATGTCGGAAGGCTCATATACGTGATATCGAACATTTGTGGTTGGGTTAAACGGGTTTGGGTAACTACCTACAATACGCGTTGAGGTGGGGATATCCACCAGGGGTTCTTCTTCCGTATTTGTAGCCGTATTTTGCAATACCAAAAACTGCCCCATCATACCGCCATCCTCATGCACCAGGATATGGCAGTGATACATATAGGGAATTTCATTGTCGTAGAAATCCTCAAATTTTGTGATAAAACGGACGGTTTCATCCGGGCGAATCAGTACCACATCTTTCAAACCCCGTTCATTGGGTGGGGGAGCCTGGCCGTCCCGGTCAAGAATGTAAAACTGCACGTCGTGGATGTGAAAAGGGTGGGCAACATTCGTAGTGTTGGTTATTTCCCAAATCTCGGTGTTATCCAGGTACACCGTATCGTTGATCACATTCATATTGAAGATAGCATCATCGATGGTAAAGGGACCCCCCGGCCCATTCCCCCCCGTAAATTCTTTCTGCCGGACCACATCCACATCGGCTTCGTCGTAAGGATTAAGTGTAACCAGTGTAGCGGGAATAGTAGTAACCGCATTCTCCCGTTGTGGACCAACCCTCAATTCCAGGATCGTAAAATCCTCTCCATTTAAAGGATTCCCTGCTCCCCCCGGGCCCATCTCTGCACCCGGAATGTTTGCCTCTATTTCGGATGCATAGCTCATTAAATCGATAAACTGTCCGTTGTCTCCACTCAGATCAACGACGATTTCCGCCCGTTCACCAGTAGCCAATAACACCCTGTTCAATTCAACCGGAGCCTCCAGCAACCCTCCATCCGACCCGATTTGATAAAACGACCGGTTATCACTGAATCCAAAATTATATACCCGTTCTACTGAACCGTTTACCATTCTTAAGCGAACCATTTGGGCCGGTACTTCTACGAAAGGATCAAATACCGCATTCACCATTACATCATCTCCTAATGGAACAATGTCAATCTCTCCATTGGGTTGAAATGTTCTGTCCTGTACGATTAGCGGAATGTCATCAACGCCATACGTACGGGGCAG
>JAKSCW010000402.1 GCA_022360375.1 Balneolales bacterium | reverse complement strand
GGTATTTATGCATTAACAGGATGTGAATCGGGTTCAGATTCTTCAGAGGTTGAAGGTATACCCTTAGGAAGATTTACCGGTTTAGTTGGCAATGATAACAGTACTGGTATTTATGAAGAACTTGCCGGGTATGCTTACTTCTATTTAAATGAGAAAGATTCAACATTGCAAATAGCCCTGGAATCTAGCGTTGTTTCTTCAGAGAAGCTTACCTATGTATATCTTATCATCCAACCCGATAGTATACCCAACCCCGGACCATATTCGCTAAGGGACATTGATTCTTTCGACCAATTTGATAGTACGGGTTTTTCGGGGCTTTATGTAAGCCCTATTTTAGCTTTGGGCTATCTATACTACTCAGAATCTGGAACAATAGTCGTTGAAAGTGTTTCCGAGGAAGGTATTAAAGGTACTCTTAGCGGTAGATTTTATTACAAGGTCAGTGTTGGTCCTGATGAATATTCCAGAAGTTATACTGATATTGAGGCTGACTTTAATGCCATAATATGGGATGAGAGCAAATTCTGAATAATGGGATTTGAAACACATACTTATCCGGTATTTTTCATTTTTCCTTCAAAAAGCAAGCAGCAAAAAACATCACGTCTATGTTGAAAAAAAGTATTTCCATTCTTTGTCTCATTCTGTTTTCAACGCCTGATGGCCTTACCCAATTTATTGACTGGCAGAATCTGAGTAATCCTATCTATACAAAAGAGGGCTGGTCAGTTAAAGATGCAACCATGATCTATAGCGAGGAAAATGAAACATTCTATCTGTTTTTTTCCGCTTTCTTTTTCGATAACGGAAGAGAACGTTGCCACGTTTCCGGGGTTAAAACCAAAGACTTTAAAAGCTTTTCAGAGCCTTTATTTATTTGGGATGGTCAGGAAGAGGGCTGGATTGGAATGTGTTCTCCTAACCTTACTGTTATGGGAGACACCTATGTGCTTACATACAATTCCTGGGGAGATAAAAGGGGTGCTCCCAATCAACTTTTTTATGCCGTTTCAAATGACCTCGAAAACTGGGAGTACCATTTACCATTGGCAAAGAATCTCACCGATGGAGTTCGTGCTATTGATGCCGCTTTATATGTTTATGACGACACGTTTTACTTAATGTGGAAGAGGATTCAAACCTCACAAGTTTCATTTTCTGCTACCTTAGATGAAGGATGGATGAATATGGGGCGTACAAATTTAGGATGGTTTGAAAATGCAGAAATGATTGATATAGATAACAAAATGCATCTCATAGGAACATTTCGTTCTCACAAACAATTTATTTACACGATGAAAGGCCTCCCCCAGGATCATTGGAACTGGACCGAGTGGGAATTATTGTCAGAGGTTACGGTTCCTGAAGAAGGGTTTAACACGGATGAAAGAATGAACGCCGGCTTTCTTGTTGATTGGAGAAAGTATGACGGGTATTTCTATTATCTGTACGCGGGGCGAACCGAAGGCGAATCTCATGCGGGAAGAGGTAATCAAAAACTTGCCCTGGCCCGTTCTAAGGATTTAATGACCTGGGAAACGAGTGGAAACATGAATTTTTAATTGCAGGACATCTCTACAAGACAATCCGCCCATTTTCGATCTACCTGGATAAAGGTACCGTGCTTAAAATCCTTTGGCCATGTTACTAAATGAGAAGCATTTTCCCAGTTTTTAAGATCCTTAGAGCGAATTAATCCTCTATCAAAATAAACTGCGTAGTATTCCCCTATTTTTAGAGGACTGGGACCTTCGTCATTTCCATCTGCATCCGGGTAAATGGTTTCAGATTTATCGGGCACAATTTCTCCCCAAGGCCCCTGGATTTGATCAGCAACTGAAAAATGAATGCCGGTCTTTTTTCCTGTAAGGGTATCATCCGATTCTACTTTGTAAAAACTAAAGTATTTCTGTTGATCTTCTACCCAAAAAAAGTCGGCATCAATAATCCAGGCATTTGGCTGGGGGTTAAGTACCAGTTCAGGATCAGTAAAGGTTTCAAAATCCTTCGTTGTAATATACCAGCTTCTTTGGTTCCCCTTTAAATATGACTGAAGCCCCGGAATTCTTTTGGTTGAGGAAGTCCAGATTATGTAGAATAAATCGTCTTTTTCATTATAAAAAAGTTCTGGTGCCCAGGCATTTATTACTCCTCCTGCTAAAGGTCCTTTTTCTATGTTATACTCCTTTTGCCCATGCCAGGTAATAAGATCGTCAGACCACATATAGCCGATTGTTTTGCCGCCTAAGCCTTGTTGCGTACCAAAAACTCCATGCCATTTACCGTCAGGTCCCAGAAGAATACTTGGATCACGCATATGCGTGCCTAGTTCCGGTTCCACAAATGGACGATTATCATTCATGGTTTCCCAGGTGTATCCATCGTAACTCACAGCTAAAAACATGCCGCTGGTATTGTCTTTGAAATAAGAAGAGATATACGCTTTTCCAGGTTCAACAGGTTCTTCAGGAACAAAGTAAACGATGAAAAAAAGCGTGATTAAAAAGGGAAAAATTTTGAAACTCATTTTAAGGACTGACTAAATTTTATGTGTAATGTGTTTATGCCGGGGTATCTGTGTTAAGCAATTCATTCAATTGCATCAATCACCCGCTCAATAACTCCATCCATTCCGTTTCTTTTTATCCACCGGGCAACAATCACCAAGTCGTTTTCAGG
>JAKSCW010000371.1 GCA_022360375.1 Balneolales bacterium | reverse complement strand
TACTCCGAAACTATCATTGTCATATACATCAGACTGAAAAATTATTTCGTCACTCTGTACGGTAGTAAATGGAACAGCAATACCGGTATTAAACCCGATTTTGCTAAAATCGTTGGAGACAAGTTCAACGATATCATCCATCCTGGTTTGGTTAACCCCTGTTAGAGTAATTTCCTGAGAAGAATTACTGACATTTGCATTAAAAGCTAAGATAGAGATCAGGAACAATCCACCTATTACAAATGATATGACTAAACTCGGGCTCATATACTAATAGGTGTAAGATTTAATAATGTCCATAGTTATAAAGATATCGGGTTCGACTTCTGTATTCAGAACCGAAACAGTAACCTGGTACCTTTTCATTGAACCGGTATCTTCCAATAATTCGGATGTACCATAAAGCGTAAAGCTTGAAGTGTATTCATTACTCGGGCCATAGTTTTGAGTAACTGTAACAGGGTAACTTTGATAGGTGTAACTACCACTTGAAGGGTCAAGGTCAGAGGGTTCGTAAATCCATTGAACTTTGTCAATTTCATCCTGAGCCACGGCAATAGCTCTGTACTGAGCTTCTGACTGGTAAATGGTTTGGCGTGTGGAGTTGAATGATCTTGCCGTATTCAGTGATAACATGGAGAACAACATCATTCCTGCCACTAAATAAAATAATTCAGAATAACTGGCCATTGAAATTCATGTTTTTACTAAATGAGTAGTTATTGAATTTATGTTACAATAAAAATTAATCTATCATAACAGTATCACGAAAGTGTAAACAAAAATGATTGTTTTTATGGATTTTAGTAAAAAAGGGGGCAAAACCTTTAGAAAATCTAATTCTTACCCATAATCGTTATCGACCAAATGCCTGGTAAGTTAAAAGCAGATTTTGACAAATGGCACTTACTTTATGAATACCATTTTCTTAGTAATGACGGTATTTGAGGGATTAGAACCACTGAATACGTAACTACCATTTAAAGCCCTGGTTGAAAGCCTGTAGAAATAAACGCCGCTTGCCAGATCTCTTGCATTAAAGTTGTAAGTATATCTGCCTGCGGTTCTCTCCTCATCAATTAGTGTGCGAACTTTTCTTCCAAGAATATCCCAAACTTCTAAAGTAACCCTTGAGTTTTGGTTTAGTCCAAATTCAATGTTTGTAGACGGGTTAAAAGGATTAGGATAATTTTGTTCAAGATAGAATTCCTCAGGTACGTCTCTCTCAATTTCTTCGGTAGATACCTTCAGGGTGAACCGTGTATCCATAGTAGCAGCTTTAACTCTAAGCTGCCGGTTCGGGGAGAACGGATTCAGATTGGTTCGGATTTTGGACCTTGTTGAATGATTAAATGTATAACTAATCTCTTCAAGCATGTTTATTTCCTGGCCTGTATCATTATCCACTAATGTAAGAATCCAGTCTTCGGGCACTCCTCTTAAATCACCCCATACAAACGTTAATTCACCTGAAATCGGAACTCCATCCTCATAAGAAGCAACGTGCAATGGAATAAAGAGACGTGAGTCAAAATTCCCTGGCAGGCTATTTATTGCAAGTTCGGTTCCATCATCAAGTAAAGAATGTAATTCTATAAATGAATTGGTGAGCGGGAGTAACCTGTAAGCATCAAGAGGATCCTTTGTAGCCAGGCCTTCATCAGAGAACATGATATTTGTCCGCTTAGATCTTCCTGAAGATGACATAACAGCTAAATCGATAAGTGGGAGCCTGGACTCTGTTTTTTTTGCGGAGGAATCAGCATTAGCTTTACCTGGCATTGATTTCCTCAGGAAACTTCCCCCCGTGGTTTTGGCATCCTTATTTACTTTTAAAACAGGGCTGTTGGCATTAGCTTTGACCCAAAACCCCTGGAAAGGGGGAATGAGTCCTGCGTTTGGCAATGTACCGGTTACCCCATTCCAGGTTAAATATTCACCATTTCCTCCATTTGCCGAAGGGTCCCATATGTATATGCTGGATTCTACGTTCGTTTTTGTCCAATTGGTATTGTCATCCCAGTCAATAGTAGCAAGGAATGGGTTCCCTATCAGGTTCCACCCCGAATCTGCCGCTGTTGTGTAGGTTATTCCGAAATCTACTTCAGTGCCATTTCCATCAAATTCCTGGCCACTCACATCCAAAGTGTCTGGCAAAGGATCATTATATCTGGAATCAGCAGCTATATTGCCAAAGAGGAACACAAATATGCCCTGCCCCTGGGTAACTTTCTGAGAAGTACTGGTCGGGGCTCTGAAACGTTGATTGTCGGTTCCCGGATAACTCTCTAAGTAGGTCAATACATTCGGTTGCAGACTGTCTAATGCAGCATTCCCGAGTGTGGATCCGGAATATCCCTGGGTTAAAATGCTGTCTAAGAATTCACCATACGTTGTATCAATTGGTGAGGAAAGAAGGCGCCAGCCCATTGCTCCATACATTCTCTGCTGCATTCGTATTTCCCCGGTACCATACACTTTTTCATTGGCAATCAGGGATGTACCGGAAGGTAGGAACAGTGTCCCGTTAGTAAGTTTCAGAGTATCACTCACACTTAGGTTGGTAGTAAAGTCAGCTCCATTTGCATTGTCAAGTTCCAGGTTCACATAATCATTAGGGGTGGTTACGTCTTGATTAACAGACCCATCAAGCTTAACAAATCCAACAGTTACATCAGAAACAGCTAAATCTCCCCCTACAGTAACGGAATCCGTATTACTTCCAAGTATTTCGCCAAGCCCCGAGGCTTCCCCGGTCACAGTAAAATTAACCCCTCCTGAAAGGGTTATGGTAGCAGAATTTTCTATGGAAATTTGTGCAACGCTGTTATCGGTGGAACTGATTACAGGTTGTTCATTACCAACTGAAGGGTTTGCAGGGATTAATACTTTATCGGAGGCACCGGGCACTGCTCCTGCGCTCCAGTTTGTAGCATCGTTCCAATTCCGGGCATCAGAGATTGATCCAATCTGGGATTGCCACTGCGTATTGAATTCGGCATAATCAACTTCAGCGTCATCAGTGATGGATGTACCATTTAAGGTTCCGGTAATGGTTGCAGTTCCTGCTACAATAGATGATGTTAGTGTGGCTGTATAGGTTCCATCGCTATTGTCGGTAATAGGACCAATAGTGCCTGAAGTAGTACTTAGTGTTATAGTTGCACCGCCAGTGGTTACATCATTTCCTTCTGAATCTTTGGTTTGAACAGTGAGTGTGGAAGTAGCAAATCCGTCATTAAATATAACGGTTGGATTTGCTGAAATAGTTGTTGTTGATACCGAAGGGTCGCCAGGGGTAACGGTAAATGTATTGCTGGTACCATTTTCTGAACCAGCCGAATTGGTGGCTGTTAATGAACAAGACCCAAGACTGGAAATACTCACCGTTAGTGAAGAGAGCACACCGTTTGTAAAGGAAGAGGAAGTTCCTGAACCCGTACCAATTGTACAGTTTGAGCTCAGGCTGATGGTTCCTGTAAATGAGTCAACTGTATCCTGAAGCCCATCTACCGCAACAATAGTTATGTTGAAGGATTGCCCGGCCTGCTTATCTGAGATGTTTCCAGAAGGAACACGTTCTACGGTAAACCCGGTAAGAGCACCAATAACAACCACATCAAAGGCTGAACTCGTTGTGTTGGTAAGTCCGGTACTGGAGGCCGTGAGAGTATAACTTCCGGTTGCACTCAATGTCAGGTTATCAAATTCGGCAATGCCGAATATGTTAGTTGCCTGCGTGGTGGTTCCTCCCAGCGTACCACTTCCGCTAACGATGTTTCGCACAACGCTGACATTTACCTGGCTTTCTTCTACGGCATTTCCAAATTGATCGATAAGCTGTACCCGCACAGCAGGGGAGATGGCAGAATTAACATTAGATACTGAAGGTTGTTCGCTGAACTCAAGCGCGGCTTTTGCCCCTGCAACCATGGTTAGTTCACCATAATCGGTGGAACCCCCCAGCCCGGTGGTTCCGGTATTGGTTATATTACCCGTATTGGGAAGAACACCGGTGGTGGGCCGCACCCGGAAATTGGAAAATGTGATTTCACCGGGATTGGTACTGGACTCCGTACCAATGGTAAAAGTAATCTGAGAAGTGGTGCGGCTGGTGAAAGAAACGGTTAGTTCAGTACTTCCACCGAATGCCGAGGACACACTGGCAGAAGGAGCGGGAGAGTTGGTGTTGTCCCATTCAAAACCAGAGGGTGCATTAAAGACAAAGGTACCTCCGCTGCTGAATTCCCCGGTAAAACTTTCCTGGACCCTTGGGCCGGTTAAGGTAACATACCCGTTGGTTACATCAGAGCTATCAGCGGAAATAGCTTCCCCGCCTGTTGCCGAAGTTAATGAACGGATGGCGATGTCGTATTTTGCAGACAGGTAGTCTTCAATATCCTCCTGCTCTGTGGTAGAGAGTTCTTTTCCATATAAAATTACTTCCGCAATTAGCCCATCCCAGCTGCTTGACAGGTCCTGGGTTCCCTGGCCAACAATGGCTGTGGTAACACCTGCAAGTGTTCCTGTCGGTATATTCTGGAAGAAGGTAGGATTACTAAGTACTCCATCTACATAGAGTTCATAATTCAATTCGGATGTCCATTTAAGCATCACAATTTGACCCACATTAGATTGAGCGGCTTCAAAACTCTCCATCACAAAAGCAGTGGTCAAATCTCTCATACCGGTTGTGATTACGTCATCCGCTGAACCGTTATCGCCCTGGCTGTCGTACCGGATGCTGAAGATTTTATCCTCCCCGGTTGCGTCCGGTTCAAAGGTTGTCCAGAAACCCTGGTCTGTATTAATATCATCTGATTCCAGTACAAAGAAAATGGTGAGTTCATCTAATCCATTCAGATAGTTCTCTGCATCGGTATCTTCGAGACGATACCCTGAAGAGCCCGGGAATTCAACAGCATCCTGGGAATTGATGGTACTTATATTGGTGCGGAATGTAGGTTCAGTACCGGAATTGGTAGCAGTGAAATGGTTGTTGTTCCCGCTTTGATCTTCCCATCTTCCTACGTCTGTACCATCACTGCTTGCTGTGCTTCCCCCTGTGGTTGTGAAAGTTCCGGCATCTCCTTTTAACCAAACCAGCAGATCAGAAACAGACTTGGGGATACTAAAAGAAATGGTTCGGGTCAGAGTATTACTGTTTCCGTCTCCGTCGTTGGCGGTGATGCTCACTATCCGGTCGGAATCAGTGGGTGCGGATATTGTATTGCGATAGGTAACGGTTCTGATGGCGGACTGGAAGTCGGATTTTGAAGCAGGCCCGGTGAGCGTGAGTGTACCGGTGCCGTCTGTCCATGATGAGGTAATACCAAACAGGGATTGGAACTCCAGGGTATCTTCGGAGCTGCTGTAATTGGAGGTAATCTGGAAGGTTACGCTTTCAATATTCGTATCATCGGGGTCGGTAATGGTAATTGCCTCAGAAACAGTGGATGATTGATTTGCCTGGTAAAAAATAGTTTCCGTTTCAATGTTCGCCAGGGTGGGGACGGTGTTGGAACTGGATACGGAAATATCGCGTGTGGTGCCCGTGGCACTGCTATCGGTGCCGTCAAACACCCGGATTTCAATGGTACGGTTAACGCCGGTTACAGGATCAGAACTGGTATTCTGGAAAGTAACATTTCTTAACGCTGCCTGGTAATTTGCCAGGGTAGTGGTACCACTAAGGCTTAATACCCCGGTTGAACTATTGAATGAACCGGTTATGCCGAGCGCAGTTGTATAGGCTAACTCATCTTCACCCAGGAAATAATTATTTGTGAATGCGACGGTAGCTCCCTGAAGGGTGGTATTGTCATTGTCGGAAACAGTAAGGGCAGATGTAATATCAGTAGCAGCATCTCCTTCAGTAAAAGCGAGGGTGGTTGCTTCCAGGTTGGCAAGCACAGGAGCATCGTTAGATGCCGTCACGTCAATATCTCTGGTTACCACATTACTGGAATCATCCCAGTCATACACAATAAAACTGATTTCCCTGGTAGAGGCTGTGGGACTGGTAGTCTCAGTATTCTGATAGGTGACGTTCCTGAGGGCAGCCTGGTAATTGGCAACAGTAGTTGTACCTGAAAGAATGAGTACACCGGCAGAGCTGTTATAACTACCGGTAATTCCCAGAGCTGTGGAATAAGCAAGTACATCTTCTGAGCTTTCAAAACCGGAAGAGATATACACTTTTGCGCTATTTAAATTGGTATCATCTGTGTCTGAAATTGCAAGAGTAGAAGTTATATCAGTGGCAGCATCTCCTTCGGTGTAAGAAAGATCTGTGAGTTCAGCACCGGATAAAACAGGGGGTACATTAAACCATTTATCACTAAGAAATGCATAGATGTTTGTGAAATCGGTAGAAGACAAAGATGAATTCCAGGATACAAGTTCAGCAATTTCACCGGTAAAATTGTTAGTACCGCTTGGCAATGAGGTGAGCGTAGGATCGCTGCTTCCATCTTCCTCTCCTATGGTTGGGTCTCCACCGTGGCTGCTCATGGTACCGGCTACGAGGTCGCTGGTAATGATACTTCCTCCATTAATATTTGCTTGCCAGGTATTATTATCGGGTTGGTTGTGATTGGCAATTATTATGTAAGTGGTGTTTGTTTCGACCGCGCCAAGGTTTATTGATACATCATCGCCATCCGTCCATGAATTATTGGTACTCCAGGCATAAGCATATGCTATACCGTTTTTAATCGAAATTTGATAACCATTTGAAGAACCACCTTGTTCGTAAATTATTTGCAGCCCTGATAAGTCATCGCTGGTTCTAAATACTGCAGCAAAAGATTTTTGGGTAAAGCTGCTCGTATTTACCAGGGCATTATCCTCAAGGGCGTAATTATCACCATTGCTTCCGGAATTTCCATCAAATATTATGGCACCACGCCCTCCTAAGGCAGAAGAGCTTAATGTTGGTGCGTCTCCACTTGGCGCTGTTGCAGAAATATCTTCAGTACTAGCTGAGACATTATCCGATCTGTCACCCCAACTTGATAAGGCACCATCAGAAGGTTGATTAGTTGCCGAATCGCCATCGCCATCAGCATCCTGAGCATCATAATTAAAGACCCCTATACTCTTGTACGATGCAAGCTCGGTGATTGCTGTGGGATATTCAATATCACGTGTAACTGCTGAGCTTTCTTCCGTTCCATCGTGTACCGAAAAACTAATGGTACGATTGGTAGTGGTAGGTGAACCAGCTTCATTTTCATAGGTTATCGATCTTAATGCGGCCTGATAAGAAGCGAGAGAAGCAGTGCCTTCCAGTTTAAGCTGACCCGCCACATCGTCCCAGCTTCCCGTTATCCCCGATTGATTGGTAAAACGAAGGGTATCTTCTGCAGACAAATACCCACTGGAAATTTGTACAAAGGCACTGTCCAGGTTGGTATCATCCAGGTCTGTAACTAATATATTATTAGTAATGGTTTTTTCTCCGTTTCCTGCAAAATAGAGAATGTTTGAACTCTCAATACCGGATAGAGTTGGAGCGCTGTTTACCTTAACAACCTGGATATTCCTGGTTTCGGTGTTACTGTCATCATCCCCGTCATTAACCGTGAAGCTTACCGTACGGGTATTTTCTACGGGAGCAGGATCAGTATTTTCATAGGTGACGGAACGAAGGGCTGTTTGATAATTTTCTTCCGTAGTAGTTCCGGTAAGCGTTAAAATTCCGGTTGTAGAATTCCAGCTACCCGTTATTCCTAACTGATTGGTAAATGCCAACACATCTTCGGTAGAATCGAAATTACCGGTTATCCGGATGGTTGCGCTTTCGATGTTATCAGTTGTCTCCCCTTCATACACAGAGATATCAGAAGTAATAATGGTCGGTGAATCTCCTGAATTATAGGTGAGCGTTGCCGTTTCAATACTATCCAGGATAGGTTCCGCATTTATTGCATCCAGGAATCCTGTACCGAATCCCTGGTTTGTCTGATTGGCATATTCAGTGGCGATCCATGCGGAATCCCGGGCTATATTGGAAATACGAACTTCGTCCATAAGTCCTACAAAAGGCCAGTTTCCGAAACTCGATAATGTTACATCTTCATCATCTACAGTGAAAGATGCTGTGGAATTGTCAGTGGCCGCCTGTTCCCCATCCAGGTAAATAAAACGATCACCGCTGGAGGTTCGGGATACTACCACATAATACCATGTATTATCTGATAATATGTTGGAATTAGTTCTAAGGTTGTCGCCATTCACAGAAAACACTAGGTTATTTTGTTCATTACTATACCAAATTGAGTATCCATTCAGGTAGGAACCTTTTGTAATAAAATCAGGTGCGTCGTCTAGATTTTGGGGATATGCCCAAAAAGAGATGGTAATATTTCCCGTAATGTCTAACGGTGAAACACCATTATCCGCTATAGTGATTACATCGTTTGTTCCAGGGTCATTAAATTCTCTTGATCCACCGATTTGACCGGTTCCAGCTCTCGTCCCATTATCGCTGATATCGGTAGAGGAAATTTCTCCTGAAGCATCGGTAAAGTTTGTGGGTCCGTTTGCAGTTTCATCTAAATGAAGCACCATCTTATAATTGGAATCCCATACATTGGTGCTGGATGGATCGGTGGTGATATCGGGGTTTCCGAAATAAGCGTAGAATTCTGTATCGGTAGTGACGGACAGGGTTGGGAAACGCACCCAAAAAACCACTTCCCCTGTGGTATTATCGTAACTTTCAATTTGATGGCTGAGAATAGTGGTTCCATCAGCAGCTGTAAAAATGATATCATAGCCATTGGAGCTTTCTACATCTCCTCCATTACTTGTATCAGCAAATCTTGAAGAAGTGAAACTAATCAGAACTGGGAAGTTAGTAAGATCGGTGTCTCCGTATACCTGGGCAGCATTTACATGCGCCTTAAGGCGTTGGCTGTACCCCTGAACCTGGGCAAATACCGATTGCTGGGTAAGCCATAATAGCACTATCAGAATACTGCTCTTGAACCGATGATATTTTCTTTGTCCGCCTTCCATACCTATATAGATGGCCTAATATATTCAAATCCATTTCTTAGTTGCGTTTAATTAGTTAATTCTAATTAGAGTTAAAGAAATTTACGAATGCCTATTTGATGAGCGTCATTTTTTGAGTAATGACTTTCGTATCGGTAGTTAAGCGGTATATATAAATTCCTGATGCAAATGCATTTGCATTAAAGTTGACGGAATAATTTCCGGCTAGTTGATCACCTGAAACCAGGGTTTGAACTTTCCTTCCCAGTATATCGAACACCTCGAGAAGAACAGGTCCATCTACATCTAATCCATACAGGATGGTAGTGGAGGGATTAAACGGATTTGGATAATTCTGTTCCAGGTAAATTTGTTGAGGAATGTTGGCTTCAATTTCCTCCGTGGTAACCTTCAGGGTGAAGCGATGGCCTGATGCAGCATTTGAATACAATTTCGCCTGATTATTTGGGTTGGCAATTTTTATCTGACCTGAAGTGGAATGGAAAAACTCGTAGTTACTTTGCTCTTTCAGGTTAATTTCCTCACCTGTTTCTTCGTCTGTGAGAAGCAATAGCCAGTTATCCGGAATGTCATCCATAGTAACGGCCCTGATCCGGAATGTAGACGAGATCGGTAAGCCATTTTCATACCCATTAATATGAATGGGGATCAAATACCTGTTTCGCAAATTGCCTGGAAGATTGTTAATTGCCAGTGGGGTTCCATCTCCAAGTGTGGAATAAATCTCTAACCGTGTTTCCGAGAACGGGGTGAGTTCATACGCATCCAAAATATCCTTGCCCTGGCTGGCTTCGTCAGAGAACATGAACACGGTATTCTTTTCGAGTCCCTGGGTGGTTAGCTCCAGGGTAAATGTTGGCGGATCAATAAATGTACTATCCAGCCCCTTCCTCAGGAACGAGCCTCCGGTGGTTTTGGCGGCTGTTGTTACTTTAAGCTGAGGACTCGCCCCATTTGCTTTTATCCAAAAGCCCTGGAAAGGAGAGATTAATCCATTTCCAAGAGTTCCTGTGCTTCCATTCCATGTTAAATATTCCCCGTTACCGCCATTTGCGCTTGGATCCCAGATGTAAATCGTCGATTCAATATTTGTTTTTGTCCAACTGGAAGCATCGTCCCAATCGATGGTAGCTCCGAAGGGGTTACCAACTAAATTCCACCCCGAATCTGCCGTAGTGGTATAGGTAACCCCAAAATCTACTTCCTTAGTAGCGGTAAAGAATTCCTGCCCGGTTACAGCAAGAGTATCAGGCAGAGGATCATTGTACCTGCTATCAGCGGCTATATCTCCAAAAACGAACAGGAACATTCCCTGGCCGGCAATTAAGGCATCCGAGCTATCGGCCGGGGTTCTGTACCTTTGATTATCTGTTCCGGGATAACTTTCCAGATATGTGAGCACATTAGGTTGCAAGGTGTCACCCGGACTACTGGCTGTGCTGTAAAAGGCACCTAAGTATCCCTGGGTTAATGTTCCATCCAGGAAGTCAAAATAATCGGAGGAAACCGGGGAGGAAATCGTACGCCAGCCAAGGTTCCCGGTAATTGACCGAAGGAATTGAAATTCCCCGGAACCGTATACGATGTCTTCCGCTACTACACTTATCCCGCTCGGGACGGTTAACACTCCGGAGGTTAGTTTTAAAGTATCACTGATAAAAAGGTTTTGCTCAATGGAAGCTCCGGAAGAATTATTAATCTCAAGCGTGAGATAGGAGTGAGGGTTAGTTATAGTTTGTGCGGAACTGCCATTTAAGATTACGGTACCCACATTTATAGTGGTTACGTCTAAGATGTCACCTCCAACAGAAAGACTATCAGAGGTTGTGCCAAGTACACTCCCGCCGGAAAGATCATTAGCTATGGTAACGTTTATCCCCCCGGAAATGGTTATTGATGCACTTGGTTCCATAGAAAGAGAAGTGAAAGTGATCCCGGATTGATCAATTACAGGGAATTCGTTTCCTACCGAAGGATTCGCAGGGATTAATATCACGGAACCCGGGCCTGGAACTGAGCCGGAACTCCAGTTAACCGGATCATCCCAGTTTGTGGCGTCACTAACGGAGCCTAACTGACTTTGCCAGATATGGGTAAAACTGGCAAATTCTACAACTGCATCGTCGGTAATTGGGGAACCGTCCAGGGTTCCGGTAATAGTAGAAGTAATGGTACTTGTAGAAGAAGTAAGTGTATCTGTGTAGGTACCATCGCTGTTATCGAAAGCGCCCGAGCCACCCCTGGTAAGTGTTCCATTTGTTGCAGAAAGAACTATGGTATTTCCTCCTGAAGTAAGGTTGTTGCCGAATTCATCAACTAACTGTACTGTTAACTCAGACTGACTGCTTCCATCATTCAGAATTACAGTAGGCAACGCAGTAATGATAGAATTGGTAGTGTCAGCAGATCCGGGTGCTACAGTGAATGTATTACTGGTTCCGGTTTCAGGTCCCGAAGAATTGGTAACGGTAATGTCGCAAACCCCAACACTTGTCAGGCTTACTGTGAGGCTGGCCAGAACGCCGGAGGTAAAATTAGAAGTAGTTCCCTGGCCAGATCCCATTGTACAACTGGAAGAAACAACTACGGTACCATTAAAAGTGGTAACGGTGGTAGAGGTACCATCAATGGCAGTGAGGGCGATATTGAACGTCTGTCCTGCAAATTTTGAGCTTATGGTTCCGGAAGGAGATCGTTCCACAAGGAAGCCAGTTAAGGTTCCGGCGTTTACAATTTCGAACGCAGAACTGGAATCTGAACTTAATCCTGTGCTGGTTGCTTCCAGTTCTTTGGTTCCTATTTCGTCCACAATAAGTGAATCGAATTCAGCTATTCCCACGGCGTTGGTGGTTTCTGTAAGCACTCCAGAGAGTATCCCTGCCCCCGAGGATAAAGCCACGGTTACACTTATTCCTGCTTCTTCAACCTCGTTTCCAAATTGATCCACCAACTGAACACGTACAGGTGGTGATATTATACTATCCACATTGGTAGCGGAAGGCTGCTGCACAAACGAAAGGCTGTCTTGTGTTCCCGGTATCATGGTTAATGTACCATAATTTGTGTCTCCGCCTTGTCCTGTTGTTCCGGTGTTGGTGATGTCTCCCGTGTTTGGAAGGGAACCTGAAGTAGGCCGGATTTGCAACCCGGTAAACTCTAACTGGCCCGGGCTGCTGGTACTTCTGGATGTATCATCAATAGTATAAGTAAGTTCAGTTGATGTTATACTGGTAAAAGAGGCATCTAATGTTGTTAAACCTCCATAAGCCGGGGTAATGGTTACTCCATACGTACCGGAAGTATTCCATTCGTACCCAGTGGGGGCATTAAGCACAATAGTGCCTCCAAAGGTAAGTTCCTGGAAAAATCCTTCTTGTATAAATGGGCCCGAAAGTGAGGTGTATGTGGTGTTGGCATCATCGGCTGAAATGGCTTCTCCACCTGTAGCAGGGGTAATTTTTCGAATGGGGATGTCGTACTTTTCAGAAAGATAATCTTCTACGCTTTCCCGTTCTTCATCACTCAAACTTTTACTGTAATAAATGAATTCAGCAATTTCGCCCTGCCAGCTTTCACCAGTACCATCCTTCCCTCCTTTACCCAGAATGGCTGCCTTGAGC
>JAKSCW010000020.1 GCA_022360375.1 Balneolales bacterium | reverse complement strand
GAAGCGGGCCGCTGGATAACTTCACCCGCAGCAATCTTATTGCTTATTTCCGGAGGAAGTTGATGTATAACTGAGTTTCTGGTATTTGTTTCGCTCAAGAACGGGGGTTATAAAATGCTTATGAGATATACTACCAACGCTAAAAAAATAGCTAAAAAGAATACTCTGATTGATTGTTTGGGTTTAACCCGGTTATGCGTTTGAAATTTGATGCGTTTTCTACGCTTTTCTTTCTCATCCTTTTCCGGATCGTAATACCTAAATGGCAGGTCAAATTTTTTGGGTTTCGGCCTGTAGCCAAACATGGGTCTAAGCATAATACCAGCGTTAATTGCGGTTTCTCACTTAACGAAAAGTCTACCCCTGAAAGTACAACTTCTGGGATTAAAGTTCAGAACAAGGAACAATCAAAGACGTGTATATTTTTCCACATGCCTTTTTAACCGGAGTTTAAGCTCAACAGGGTTAAAAGGTTTTGACAAATAATCATCAACTCCCATCTCAAAACAACGAATCCGGTCTTCCGATTTTTCTTTCCCGGAAAGTACTATGATCGGCAGCCACTCTGATACATCCCGCCGGATAGTCTGGATCAGATCATCCCCTTTTTCCCCATCCAGGTTTAAGTCTACAACAACCGCACTTGGCTGTTCCGTATTGATTTGCTCCAAACCATCCGTTAGTGTATGAGAAATAATAACCTGGTAGTCTGATTTTAATACTACTTCAAGCAATTTGGTCATACTTTCGTCATCATCAACAATAAGTACTTTGTGTTCCATTATATTTCAACTTCTTTAAGTTCTGTCAATAAATTATTTAATAAAGCGGATGCTTTTTTCAGTTTTTTCTCCAACCGTTCTGTACCCTGTTTTTGTTCCGCCATTTCTTCAATCCCGATAAGCATTTCCCTCAATTCATTACTTCCCATGTAACCGGCCAGCGATTTTGATTTATGTGAAAACTTGGAAATTTCCTCATAATCAGGCCCTTCCAACGAACGGAACATAGCCTCCATTAATTCCGGCATGTCATTTATGAATGAATTCACCATCTCTAAAATAAACTTCGTGTTATTTCCACTTAATTCTCTCAGGTACTCTAAGTCGTAGCCTGATTTTGACTTAGACGGAGCACTTTCCTCCTTTTTATCTTTCGGGCTGGATTCACTCTTTAACAGGTAATTTTCAAGAATTTCAAAAAGCACCCCGGGATTGTATGGTTTTGCTATGTAATCGTTCATCCCACTTTGAAGGCACTTCTCCCGTTCTTCAGGCAGTGCGGCTGCGGTCATGGCGACAATCGGTATATCAGCCTTTGGTTTATCCAGTTTCCGGATCAGTTTTGTGGCTTCTATTCCATCAACATTGGGCATTTGCATATCCATGAGGATCAAATCCACCTCGTTCATAAGCAGGTAATTTATCGCCTCTTCTCCATCTTTCACATACAAGACTTCAGCACCCCATCCCGAAATGATTTCTTTTGCTATGCTGTAATTCACTTCATGATCATCTGCTAAAAGAATCCTGAACCCTTTCAGTTTGTTATTTCTTTGGATGGGTTTTATCGACGTATCAAATAATGCTTTCTTCTTTTTTACCTTATCGAAAGTGAACGTTACCCTGAATGTGCTACCCACATTTACCTCACTTTCCACTTCAATTTTGCCATCCATCTTATCAACCAGTTCCTTCACAATGTTCAGGCCAAGGCCGGTTCCACCGTATTGAGAAGTAGTTTCGGTACTGGCCTGGTTAAATGCCTCAAAAATCTGATTGAGTTTATGCTCCGGAATTCCAATACCTGTGTCTTTTACTTCGATCGAAAAGGTGTGTTTGCCGGCTGTTTCTTTGATGGTTTTCGTTTGCACCGAAATCTTCCCTTTGTGGGTAAACTTGATTGCATTTGATACCAGGTTTAAAAGAATTTGCCGAATCCGGACGGGATCAGCGAGTACATACGATTCAAAAATTTCAAGGCCATCGACTTTAAGGGCCAGGTTTTTGTCTTTTATCCGGGGCTTCAGGTTTTGAATCACCCCTTCAATCAGGTTCTCGAATTGAACCGGTGATTTTACAAGTACAAGTTTACCTTCTTCGATTTTTGATACATCCAGAATTTCATTGATGATGTGCAACAGGTGCTCGGAAGAATCCTTCAGAATGTTCAGGTATTTGGCTTGTTCAGCATCAAGCGAGGTTCTTTCAAGAAGATGAACAATGCCAATAACTCCGTTCATAGGCGTTCTTATTTCGTGGCTCATGTTAGCCAGGAATTTTTGTTTTAAGCGCTTTGATTCTTCCGCCTGTTCCCTGGCTTGTATTAATTCTTCCTGGGTTTGTTTTATGTCGGTAATATCCAAACCATAGCCGATGATCATGTCCACCGTATTGCTTAACTCGTCAATTACCGGGAATAGTCTTCGTAATATCCATTCGGTTTCACCATCCCGGGTTACCAGTTTTTCTTCAAAAGTAAGCGATTCCTTTTCTTTAAAAACTTTATTGAATACTTCCCTTCTCTGGTCGGCAATTTCGCGTGGTTTATTTCGATATTTCACATAATCGTAATCATCTTTACCAATTAACCACTTTCTCACTTTCGGATCCCGAACCGCCACCGGGTTTATAAATTTATATTTATGATCAGAATCGAATACTACAAGATCTGATGGGATTGAATTCAGAACATTTTCATAAAAAAGGCGTTGCTCCTCAATAGCTATCCGGTTATAAAATCGTTCAATAGCGGATTGGACACCTGCTGCATATGCCAAAAAAATGGATTCTTTAATGGGAGTCCATTTGTATTCTTCGCTAAAGTATTCGATGGCGATGACAGCATAATACTGGTCCTGGTAGGTGGCTGGAATCAAAACTGCGGAATTTACCCGAAGCATTTCCATGGTTTTAAGAACTAACTTAGTCTGCTTCTCTTTTTTTGAAAAATGGACAAGTTTTTTGCCGAGAATAAATCGCTCGCAGAACTGGCAGAAATCGTTCCTGGCCTTCTCATTTTGTGTCAATACGGTGTAGAGTAGCCTATCTTTTCCTGATGAATGACTATGAAAATGATCCAGTTCCAGTTCAGAATGCTCTCTTTTGAGAAAAAACAGACTTACCCGGTCAGCAACTTTGCTTTTTCCAAGAACGTTGATGGAGTCTTCCAAGGCTGTTTTAAGATCATCCTCTTTAAAAAGAATAGTAAGCGCTCCGGATACAGCCTCAAGTAAGGTATCTTTGGAATTATTAAGGGCTTTTAGTCTTTCATTGGCCGTAAAAAGCTCCAGGGCTTTTTTCTCCAGGATTGTTTCTGCTTGTTTACGGGCTTTAATCTCCCTCTGGAGTTTTTTATTTATAAGATCTGCTTCACTCATTAGTTAAGCGGGACTGATAGTAAACTTTACCCTGCTGCCATCTTCATTCAAAAACTCGCGACTAACAGTATACTCCTCATCATAGTATTCCAGGGTTCTTTCAATTAAGCCAAATGCAAGAGATGACATCTTTCTTTCGCTTCGGTAAATCATTTCCATGCTTCCATCATCTTTTATTTCAGTAGCAAAACTTGGGAGTGTGGCATCCGGGTAAAGTTTGTTTACTTCTACATGAATATAACTATCAATCGATTTCAGGAACTCTAAAGCATTCGGAGAAGCATCGAAAAACATGGGGTAATTATTCAAAAAAGCATCAAAAATATACCTCCCAAATTCTTTAATCAGTGTTTCTACATCAATGTTTGTTTCTGAACTCAAGTGAATAATCAATTGTACAATCTCTGAGTGATCGTAGGTACCTATAGCTGTATAAATGCCTTCCGATTCCAATTCAGATTTTTCAATGATAGTATCAACCATTTCATATCCGAATTTCTTTTCTACCATTTCCAAGAATTCTGTAAATACTATTCCTTTCATATACCAATAATAGTGTTGATGATTTTTTACCCCTGCATCGTCTGTTCATTAAATGAAAAACCGAGATAAACAATATTTGCTGAGTATATAAAAAAAAAGGTCATTTCCACAAAGAAACGACCCTTAATTATTTGTTTTATAAATGCTTTTTAATTTTCCGATTTGGTATAGATTTTAGAATTATTTCTATATCCCTCTTTATCGATGTACCAGTCCATATAGGAGTAGCCTCCTGATTCAGCCCATGTTTTGAAGTAGTCATACACATCCATGATATTGATGTTTTCCTGCGGGTAGTCGAAACTAACCGGTAAATGCATTGCCCACGGAGCTCCGGCGGCATTCTTATATCTGGTTGAGGCTACATTTTCGATAGTGGCATCGTCTTTTGTTCCAAATAAGCTTAGATCAGCCAGTTCTGTTGGCCTGTACGAAGGTAAATGAATTTCATTACCGCGGTTACCTTTGGTTACAATAAAAGGATTATATGGAGCTGCCCCGAGTGACGATTTTTCAATCGGAGAGTTAAAGAACACACGGGTTTTAACCGTAACAGGCTGAACATAGGGTGATTCCTGGATTACGTTAGTTACTGCATAGCCGTTTGGTGCTGGCATAATTTCCTTCGCGTCCTGGAAAATTGGAATTACCGCACTTGTGTGCCCGGCTTCCGTTCCATTTGGGTTCATGCTTATGTATGCCTGGGTAATTGCATAACTGGTTGTATCACTTCCGTCAATCAGGCTACGGGTAACCGAGCTAACCTGACTGGATTGAAGAGTTTCTATTTCATAGAAAAAGCCACTTTTAATTTCACCTCCTACTGCGGTTAACTTGGTTTGAATGGTCATATCAACCAATTGATTATTGGCATTCAATGCATATTCGAATTGATAATCAGTAACCACATCATTGAAATCATAATCGCCCTGGTCTGGCCAGCGATCTTCGAACGCCAATGTTCCGAACGAATTCTCTCCGGGATAGAATTCTTTGTATGCCCGGTCGGGATCGTTCGGGTAATCATCATACCCGTCATTTATACCATCACCATCCGTATCTACCGGTTTCTTCACTGCTTCGATTTCAGCAGTTTCTATTGCATCGTAGGGGTTGGCGGTTACGTAAAAAATAGCATCATTAAAGTCATTATCTCCCCCGGGACGGGACACATCTTCAAAGCCCAGAAGCAAGAGTTCTCGATCTTCATCCTTTAGAAATATCATGTGTTGCTTGTATTCGTCTCCGGTAAAGGTGTTAAAATCACGAAATGAATATTTTACCTGCGAAACATTTGTATTTACCGTTCGGTTTCTCCTGTTCCAGGCATTGGGGAGTAAAAACCATCCGATACCCGTATTTGGTTCAAACCTACCCAGGTACACTTTGTCTCCTGAGGAAAGTCCCCCGCCCGACCATAGGAACGACGTGTTTGGAAAAATGATATTCAAGGTATCTATATCGTTAACAGTAGCAGGTGGGTTATTTACGTCGAAAGTGAAGTAGCCAATCGTATTGCGCCACCCTGCACCTTCGTGAACAAAGGTAATCCAAACATCCGCATTGTCAGTAATAATGGTGTTCATATCTCTGCCTACCAGATATTCCGGATTATGCGCCGGAACCGGTTTAGTCTCAGGTAAGGATTCATTGATAATGGCTAACAATTCACTGTCAATATCATCTCCTTCTTCTTCTAAGTAATCCGGAACCCCCCAATAATTATAAGAACCTATATAATTGTAGGTTCCGGCAACTTTAGCTTTACCCAGGGCAGCTTCTGTTTCAACATCTCCGGTAGTTGTGAAATCGTAATTACCAGATCCGTTAAAACTGATTGGAACGGTAAATATTCCTTTAGAAGCTGTAGGTACGGTAAAAGATTTACCTTCTCCGTCCAGCAAATGTCTGCCCAGATACGTTGTGTCTGCCCCGGTTGTTTGATAAACATCAGCCACATGCGGCTTGTGGTTATCCGGGAATATAATTTCCATCTCTTTTGTAGTTTCATAATTGAAACTACCTGGTATGCTCAATTCGTCGAGGGTTAATGAGTCTCCCTCATTATCATACTCTCCGAACTGATATTCGCAAGCGGTTAACGCTGTGAGTACTATTACTCCAAGTACTAGTATTTGACCTATTCGTTTTTTCACTTTTTGTTAGTATGTGTTTTGGTTTATCTGAAAGTACCCTCTGTTTCTGCGAATAAGTGGAAATAACCGATGAATGAAAGCCTTTTTCGACGAACTGGCTTTTTTAAACGATCAGTCTTTTTTTCAAAAGAAAAGGCCAGAAGCGTTCAAACTAATGGCCATTCAACTCTATTCGGGATTTAGGGTTTTGTTAAAAGAGCCCAGTTCGTTCAACCACTGAGCCATGATCTGTTTTTTGGTTTGTTCTTACTTCTTGTTGTAATTCTGGTTTGGTCATATTTGTAACCTTCTTTCTTGGTGTAGCATCTCCCATTTTTATTGTATTTTGATAGGCGATCTGTTATTTTTGTTTGGAGAAAGTTTTG
>JAKSCW010000021.1 GCA_022360375.1 Balneolales bacterium | reverse complement strand
TGGAACAGGTGCTGTATACCAGGCGGCCCCCGCGTTTTACCATGTTGGCCGCTTCTTCGAGTAATTGCTCCTGAAGTTCCACAGCCTTTTGGAGCCCTTTTTCATCTCTTCTCCACCGAAGATCAGCGCGTTTGCTTAACACTCCGGTTCCCGTGCATGGTGCGTCCAGGAGAACGGCATCAGTTAATGGGAGAGAAAGTTCAAGTACATCTCCACGACGGATTTTAATGTTTTCTGCTCCAAAGCTCAGGGCACTTTCGGCCAGTTTTTCGAGACGCTCCCCGGAAATGTCTACAGCAAGGATATCGCTTTTGGCTTCGGTTAAATCGGCAATCATGATGGATTTAGTTCCGGGCGCTGCACATAAATCATAAATCTTTTCACTGGGTTGGGGGTCAAGAACAAAAGGTGCAAAACCCGCAGCAATGTCCTGGACCTGGCAAAGTCCTTTAGCTAGTAGTCCTTTTTCGATGAAAGGTTGTACAGAATCTACCTTGTAGAAATTCGGCAGCCAATCGCTGGCTTCAAATTCCACCCCCATTTTATCCATGCGAAGCTCAAAGTTTTCAGGTTTGGTACGCAGAGAATTCACCCGAATGTAATAAGTAGGCCGTGCATTGTTGGCTTGCATTAACTGGAAAGCCTCCCGCTCTCCGAAACGTTTGCTCCAGCGAGCCACCATCCACTCCGGGTGGGAAAAGGTGGTAGCAACCAGTTTGGTACGATCGGGGTAATTTGGTTTTGGCAGGTTTTCTAAATCGCGCTGCAGATTCCGCATAATAGCATTTACCAAATCACCCGTTTTAGAGCCAAGCATAGATTTCGCTATTTCAACCGCTTCGTTAATGGCGGCATAATCGGGGGTGCTATCCATAAAAAGCATGTCGTAAATACCCAGCCGAAGGATATTTTTTAGTTCAGCTTTCATTTCCTCAACAGAAATGCTGGAATAGTGATCAATCAAAAAATCGAGATAGCTGCGGCGTCTGAAAATGTTTTGCACATATTCGCGAACCTGGGAGCGTTCGCGTGGCTCTAACTCGTCAGCGATGGAATAATCCAACACCTGGTGCAAATCAAACTCTATGAGAATGTTAATACTGGCGTGGCGTTCTGTAAAATCCGTTTCCAAGGGTTTTCCCGATTAAATAATTAGGGTTGTGCTACTAAAAAAGGTGATTTTTGGTCACCTTCCTGATCGCTTTTTTTCAATAAAACAAGCCGGTGAATTAGACCGGCTTGAGAACAGGAAAGATAGAATTTTGTGGTGGAATTTGCTAGCCTGCAAATCACCAAATTTTGAAGTTAATATGCTGAAGAAGTTTCAATTTGAACCTGGTTTTCATGTATAGAAAGTGACTTATCGTATTTGATGACCATATACCCCCAGAAAATGAAGAGGATGCCAATCAATTCAGTTACATAGAGTACGTAAGTGTGGCCGAATTTAGTAGCAGTTCCGCCAATACCGGGAAATAAACCGCCCACAGCAATAAACACATTTCCCCAGAACCGTCCTTTGAAGTCTTTTGTGCCGAAATATTTATATGCCGAATAAAAAGCTCCGCCTACCAGGAAAATCAACGCGTAGATGTTTACAAAAGGGGTGATCAAGCGAATGAATTGCCATTCCAAAACATCCCCGTCCAGTTTGTCATGGACCTGGCTGACATCGAGTGGAGAGAGGATCACAAGGGTGCCGGCAATTATAAGTACCACCAGAAGTATATATGCAAGAGTGTCTGCGGTTTTACGCTTCATTAACAGGTAAATAGTGCCTTGCGCTAAAGGAACTCCGCCGAGGAAAGCCCCGGCTATGTACCATGATTTGAAAATGAAGGGGCTCCAACCGTAGATAGTATGTATGCTTTCAACCAGGGTTCCGGTTCCATAACAAACCACACCAATTGTCCACCAAAGCAGGTACAGGGCATCTGGTTTTTCACGCCAGTGCTTGTAAATGATAGTGAAGAAATAAATACAAAAAATAGTGGTGGAAATGGGTATGTAGGCTACAATCGGCATACTGATGAATTGTTTCTATTAACCTTGAATTACAAATTCGCAAAGAAGGGTAAGAAATGTGAAGATTATGTGAAGAGAACAGCTTTTTGCCGTTCGGGGTAATAAGAAATATTGATTAATAACCATTGCCAATCTTTCCATATCTGCCTATCTTTACCAGCCTTTGCAGTAGTGCAATTGTAAACTATTCAGAGATTCAAAATTTTAATCTAATCGCAAGTTAGTACATGAATAAAGGAACCGTTGCACAGGTTATCGGACCTGTAGTTGATGTTGATTTTTCGGAAGGAACAACCCCCTCTATCCTTAACGCCCTAACCATTAAAAACCCTGTTGACGGTTCTACACTCTTCTTAGAAGTGGCACAGCACTTAGGAGAAGATCGTGTACGTACTATCGCGATGGATTCTACTGACGGGTTGGTTCGTGGAATGGAAGTGCTGGATACCGGTCAGGCAATTGCAATGCCTGTTGGCGAAGATATCCGGGGTCGCTTATTCAACGTGGTGGGCGAGTCGATTGATGGTATTCCCCAACCGAAAGGAGAGAATAGCTATCCGATTCACCGTCCTGCTCCCCACTTCGATGAACTGGCAACTTCTGCTGAGATGCTGGAAACAGGTATCAAAGTAGTTGACCTTCTCTGCCCATATGCAAAAGGGGGTAAAATCGGGTTATTTGGTGGTGCCGGGGTAGGTAAAACGGTACTAATCCAGGAATTGATTAATAACATCGCGAAGCAACATGGTGGCCTTTCTGTATTTGCCGGTGTAGGTGAGCGTACCCGTGAAGGAAATGACTTGCTTCGTGAGTTTATCGAGTCCGGAGTAATCGACTACGGTGATGAATTTAAGGAGAGTATGGAAGAAGGGAAGTGGGATCTTTCAAAGGTTGATGAAGAAAAACTGAAGGAATCTCAAGCTACGTTAGTATTCGGCCAGATGAACGAGCCTCCCGGGGCACGTGCCCGTGTAGCTCTTTCCGGTTTAACAGTTGCTGAGTATTTCCGTGATGAAGTATCTCGTGATATTCTCTTATTCATTGATAACATTTTCCGATTTATCCAGGCAGGTTCAGAGGTGTCTGCACTTCTTGGACGTATGCCTTCTGCGGTAGGGTATCAGCCAACACTTGCAACGGAGATGGGGGCAATGCAGGAGCGTATTACTTCTACCAAAAAAGGTTCTATTACCTCTGTACAAGCAGTATATGTTCCTGCTGATGATTTGACCGACCCGGCTCCGGCAACTACGTTTACTCACCTTGATGCGACTACCGTACTTTCTCGCGCGTTAACTCAGATTGGTATTTATCCTGCTGTAGACCCGTTGGATTCAACATCTCGTATCATCGATCCTAAAGTAGTTGGAGACGATCATTACAATACGGCCCGTCGTACAACCACGCTTTTGCAGAATTATAAAGACCTCCAGGATATTATCGCCATTCTTGGTATGGACGAACTTTCTGATGAGGACAAATTAGTGGTAAGTCGTGCGCGTCGTGTTCAGCGTTTCTTATCTCAGCCATTTTTCGTAGCGGAGCAGTTTACAGGTGCTTCTGGTAAGTACGTGAAGATTGAAGATACCGTGAAGGGAGTAAAGATGATCATTGATGGAGAATTGGATCACTTACCTGAGGGAGCATTCTACATGGTGGGTGATATCAATGAAGCCATTGAGAAAGGCGATAAAATGCTCGCCGAATCTGCAGACGCCTAATACATTAAGTTATGAGTACTTTTCAAGCTCAAATTCTAACCCCCAATGGCTCTCTTTTTGAAGGAGAGGTGACCGGGGTTCAAATGCCTGGCGCATTAGGAAGTTTTGAAGTGAAGGCGAATCACGCACCGATTGTTTCTTCCTTAGAAGAAGGTTCTGTCTTGGTACGAAAACAAGATGGTGAAACGAGCTATATGATTTCCGGTGGTTTTGTAGAAGTAGCTAAGAATAAGCTTACACTGCTTGCAGAATCAGTAGTAGAAGAATAACCGAATTCCCTTGTTTAAATTAAAAAGCCGATGCTATGCATCGGCTTTTTTTATGCTACTAATCGGAGAACTGTACAACCAGGTTTATTTCTTCCTTTAAATCGTTAGTAAAGGCATCTATCAATAATGTTCCATTCTCTATAGAAAACTCTTGTGGTTCTCCGTTTACGTTAACGGTAAGAGAATTTGAAAAAGGAGAATGAATAACAATTTCCCAGGTCCGGGATGAAAACATTCCATTATAGCTTCCTACTCTGGGATTGATGGCTAATTCTAAGGAGCTTTCATTATCTGTAAGAAGGATATCAGTGGTCGCATATTTTCCTTCCAGGTAATCGTTGCTGGTGCCGTCATCTTCAATAAGTGTAAAGCTGCCGTTGGTTCCCGGGTATACGTGAAGAGATAGAACTTCGTTGGTACCGGTTTCGATGGAAGGGGCATATTCACGCATAGGGATAATAGATCCTGCTTTTGCGAATACCGGGATTCGATGAATTGGGGCATCAGCTTCTATTTCCTGATTCCCTTCTATGCTAGTTCCATCCCAGTAATTGTACCAGGTTCCCTCAGGAAGGAATACATTTCGGCTTGTTGCACCTTCTTCATAAATCGGAGCCACCAGGAGCTCGTTTCCAAAGCCATATTGGTACAATCTGCCATCGAACAACTTCATCATATTTTCGCCTTCAAGACGTGTTTTATGGGCATAGCTATAGATATAAGGGAAAAGCTGCATCCTTAAGTGAGAGAATTCCCTGAAAATTTCATCGGCACGATCAGAATATTTATATGCCATATTGGAAGTTGGATTTTCGGGCTGAGAAAATACTTCCGTGATAGGAGAGAGCATGGAAAACTGGAGCCATCTGATATACAATTCTTCATTGGCTTCATCTGTAAGTCCCATATCGAATCCTCCGGTATCGTTGGTAAGGAAAGGAACCGTATGAGCCGGATTATCAGGGTCAGTATATTTTTCAATATTCTCCTTGAATGCTACACGAGGAACCCAGGAATTGAAGTCCAGATTGGGATCGTCAATGGTCCAGTCAGAACGGGTATCGCTGGTCCATTTGGTGGGATAGCGTTTGAACTCAGGATCTTCCAAACCTCCTGCATGAGAAAGCATGAAACCTCTTCCTTCAGTTTCCAATCCAAATTCCTGGCTCATTTCAAAAATTGTGCGAACCGTAGGCAGGTGAGTGGTTCTATCCAGTTTTATGAAATCGGCACCTTCATCAAAAAAGTGCTTCATTTGTTGCTTAAAATACTCGGCAGCTTCGGGGTTATCAAAGTCGATGTTTCCGGTTAAGGTTCCTTCTTTA
>JAKSCW010000444.1 GCA_022360375.1 Balneolales bacterium | reverse complement strand
CAAATCAGGGTAAGGTCGATATGGGTGATGCGAGCTTTGTTCTCACGAACCAGTTTGGCTGCGTGTTCGAGGAATAGGGCGCTGTCCATGTTTTTGAAATCATCATTAGAGGGTGGAAAATGCTGCCCTATATCGCCCAAAGCTACCGCTCCAAGCAAAGCGTCTGAGATGGCATGAAGCAAAACATCGGCATCCGAATGTCCTAATAATCCTTTTTCGAATGGGATTTCTACTCCACCCAGAATCAATTTACGACCCTCTACCAATGCATGAATATCGAATCCGTATCCAATTCTCAAAATAATTCCTCCTCATTCAAGATGAGTTCCGCAATTTTCAGATCAACAGGATACGTAATTTTAAGATTTTCCCGATCACCTTCCACCAACTTAACTTTTTGGCCGATCCGTTCTACTACTGATGCATCATCTGTTCCCAGAAAACCATCTTTAATTGCAGAAGCATACGCCTTTTCCAGAATTTCGCGCTTAAAAATCTGGGGGGTTTGTGCCTGCCAAAGAAATCTACGGTCAGGAGTAGATTCTACAACCTGGTTTTCATCAATCTTTTTGATGGTGTCTTTTGCCGGAACACCAATCATTGCCGCTCCAACTCTTGAGGCCTCTTCTGCGCACTTTATAATTAACTCTTTCTTGATAAATGGACGTACAGCATCATGCACGGCTACCAATTCAATCTCCTCTGAAAGTGCAGAAAATGCATTATTAATGGAAAACTGGCGCTCACTTCCTCCTTCTACTACTGCAAACTGAACACCTTGAGCATTCAGCGATGAATAGATGTTTTCAACTTCATCAAACCACTCCTTTGATGTTGCCACAATTACCTGAACTACATCAGGTATTTCCAGGAAGCTGGAAAGCGTATGTGCAAGAATTGGTACATTCCCAAGTTTTATAAATGGCTTGGGGAGGCGAGAACCCATCCTTGTTCCCGATCCGGCAGCCGGAATTATGACCGCCAGTTTCAGCATTTAAATGATCATCATTGCATCGCCAAAAGAGAACAGACGATAGTTTTTTTGTTTTGCTTCTTCGTAGGCTTTCATCAGGTAATCATAGTCAGCGAAAGCAGCACCCAGCATTAACAGGGTAGACTCAGGTCGATGAAAATTGGTAACAAGACATTCCGTTATTTTGAATTGGTAAGGAGGATAAATGAACTTGTCTGTCCATCCGGTTCCAGGCTTACTCATTCCGCTTGCCATAACACTCGTTTCTATGGCACGGACAGCGCTGGTTCCAATTGCCACAACTTTATTTTTTTTCTTTTTTAGCGCAATGTTAATCTTGTCAGAAGTTTCCTGAGAAATGAAGTAGTTCTCTGAATCCATTCGATGTTTAGTCAAATCCTCTACTTCTACGTTGCGGAATGTACCCCAGCCAATGTGAAGGGTGATTGGTAAAAATTCCACTCCCTTTTTTTTAATCTTTTCGATCAATTGATTGGTGAAATGAATGCCTGCAGTAGGGGCTGCCACAGCTCCGCGTTCGGTAGCAAAAACAGTTTGGTACCGTTCCTTATCTTCGTCTACTGGCTCGCGCTCGATATAAGGAGGAAGCGGCATTTTGCCAAGCACATCAAGTCGCTCGTACAATTCCTGGTTAGTTCCATCAAATAAGAAGCGGATGGTACGACCTCTGGAAGTGGTGTTATCTACCACTTCCGCCATTAGTTCATCTTCACCTTCTCCGAAATACAGTTTATTTCCGATTCTGATTTTACGAGCAGGCTCAACTAATACATCCCATAACATATTTTCCGGCTGAAGCTCTCTCAATAAGAAAACTTCAATATCAGCTTCGGTCTTTTCTTTTTTTCCGTTCAGCCTGGCCGGAAAAACCTTTGTGTTATTATAAACAATTACATCCCCTTCGTTTAAATACTCATGAATGTCTGAAAAAGTACGATGCTCGATGGTTTGCTCCGCCCTGTTCAAAACCATTAATTTTGCATCATCTCTTTTTGCCAGTGGAGTATCTGGAATATTCAATCCCTCAATTTCGTATCTAAAATCCCTTAATTTCATGTATCCTCGTAAAATTATTTGGGAGGTTCTTATGCAGTTTTGAAAAGACAGCAAATATATCTGTTTTTTGCTTCTAACTCAATCCCAAATACCTGTCGATACTGTTTATTATTACTGTCCAATTCATTATAATACTTCTTGTATTTACTCGTTTGACGATAAATTGCACCCCATGAAAAGAATACTGTACAGTTTAATTATTACCATTGCATTCAGTGCCGCCTCAAATGCGCAATTGAGAGAAAATCTGCCCAATTATTATGATTATTCAGGGAATCTCATCAATATGGAATCTCCAACCGTTGATACCCGGCTGAACCAGTTTTTCAATTCTATCCAGATGAGTCATTCATATAGTATGAATTTTTCATCCTTTGGAGGCAATTATCAAAACGTAAATGCATACACGAACACTATGCAATTCATGATCAGCCCCCGCATGTCAGGCCGGGTTGATGTTCAATTTCTTCACTCTCCCTTTGGCGGAAATTACGACCTGGCCAATACGGGTGGCTTTGAAAACCAAATTCTCCTGAGAAACGCGGAATTGAACTATCAAATTAGTGATAAGGCTTTCCTTCGCATCCAGTATCAACGGTTGCCAGCCGGTTATGGTTTTGGATACAACCCATACGGATACAATCGATTCGGGTATTGGTAGTAACTTTTTTTGAATGACGGAAGAACACAACGAGCAGAACGGTTCCTCAGTAAACAATCTACTTCTTAATGCAGCAATAGGATTTTT
>JAKSCW010000022.1 GCA_022360375.1 Balneolales bacterium | reverse complement strand
AGGATATTGGCGATATACACCTGGGTGCGGTCAAAATGGATGGCGGCTATAATTTTATCGAGCAATTGCCCGGCTTTCCCGACAAAGGGTTCCATGAGGCGATCTTCCGTTTCCCCGGGCGCTTCGCCCACAATCATCAGGTCGGCCGTTGGATTCCCAACCCCGAACACCAGGTTGGTGTTGGGTAAATCGGTTTTAAGTGCATCCGATTCCGCACAAAGTGTCTTCAACTCATCCAGGGTGTTACACGCCGCGATTTTTTCATGTTTGGGCGTATGGTGTTCGGGCGTATTGTGATCTGTTTCGTGTTTGGGTGGGTTTTTACGTTCGGGCGGATTGCTATCCGCCCCTACCTTGGAATCAATATTCAGTGCCTCTGTCTCTTTGTGCCCTTCTTTCCTTGGTTTCGGGATCTCAAATTCGCCGTACATTTCTTTTTGCTGCTGCAGCAACAGCGCAACCCGCTCGAAAAGGTGTTGGTCGTCCGGTTTCTCGTTGGGCATTATCCTAAAATTGCTTGAATGGCTTCTTCTTCCCGGAGAATATTATCGGACAAAGTGCCAAAATGAAAACCTTCTTTTGAATAATTCCCGATCGTCACTTGCTGGATGGTATTAATTAACCGGGGAGAAAAGGGTACTGCTACACGCACGTAATTGTTGGTCCAGCCGAACATAAAGCCGTTTTTGTTTTCTTCTTCGAAAAGAACCGGGCGGGTTTCCCCCTCGAACCGGGCATCGAAACCGAACCGTTTTTTGGCAGAAAGCCGGCGAAGAAGGTGGGTGCGCTCTTTGCGGGTGTGCTTGGGGATACTGGGTTGAATATCCAGCGCAGCGGTGTTGGGCCGCTCTGAATAGGTGAATACGTGCAAATAGGAAACATCCAGCGAATCGATAAAATCAAAAGATTCCCGGAACAGGTTGTGCGTTTCCCCGGGGTGCCCGGTAATTACATCTACCCCTATGCAGGCGTCAGGCATCAGGCGTCGGATTAATTCCACCCGTTCCTGGTACAAATCTGATTTATACCGCCGCTTCATCAGTCTGAGCATTTCATCGGAACCACTTTGCAGGGGAATATGGAAATGAGGTTGAAGGGTGTTGGATTCCGAAGCAAAATGGATGATTTCCTCGTGAAGCAGGTTTGGTTCGATGGAAGAGACACGGAGTCGCTCCAGTCCGTCTACCGTATCCAGTGCCTGCAACAGCTGGAAAAAGTTTTCGTTAGTGCCATAGCCAAAGTCCCCGGAATTCACCCCGGTGACGATAATTTCTTTGAAGCCTTCTTCTACCAGCAGTTGGGCATTGCGTACCACGGTTGCAATTTTGGGGCTCCGGCTTGCACCCCGTGCCAGGGGGATGGTGCAGAACGAGCATTTGTAATTGCATCCGTCCTGGACTTTAAGGAAAGCGCGGGTCCGGTCGTCCGAAGAAAAGGCATTGTGAAAATCCACGGCTTCGTTTACATCCGTCCGGTGGATGATGGTTTTCTCCTGTTTCACAAATTCATCAAACAGGTCGAGCAGGTGAAACTTTTCTTTGGCACCCAGGACCACATCCACGCCTTCGATCCGGGCAATTTCTTCCGGTTCCAGCTGGGCATAGCAGCCCACCACTGCCACAAAGGTGTCCGGGTTGCGACGTAAGGCCTGGCGGACCGTTTTCCGGCAGGCACTGTTGGCGTCCATGGTTACCGAACAGGTGTTGATTACATAAATATCGGCGGCGTCTGTAAACCCGGTGAGTTCATATCCTTCATTCTCGAAGTCTCTCCGCATAGAAGAGGTTTCAGAGAAATTGAGTTTACAACCAAGGGTTTCGAAGGCTACTTTCTGCATGGTTCCAAGATAAGAATTAAATGCAGGCGAATCGAGCGGTGAATAGTCGCCTGGATGGAGAACCGCTGTTAAGATAAATCGTATTCTTCGGGCGGGTGTTCATCCCTGAATATCTGGGCGGCCTCTGCAAACCGGGAAGCAAGCCCGACCATTACCAAACGATCGCCGGCGGCCAGCAAAAAGTCGCCGGAGGGGTTACCAATGTTTTTATTTCCGCGCTTCACCGTAAGAACCGT
>JAKSCW010000580.1 GCA_022360375.1 Balneolales bacterium | reverse complement strand
TTTTTCATCTCAGCTTTTAACTCTGGATCCGTCAACACATTCGCAGCGAACTCACTGCTCGTCGCAGTTCTTCTATCCAAGGTGTTGCCTCTCTCCAATCACCGAAGACTTTGCCAACTCTTTACTACTCGACAGTGCCCGGGTAACCATTAGCTACGATGGAATAACTGATACGCTTGAACCTTTCATTAACGGATTATATTTCACGGAACTTACATCGCCGGAAAATTACCAGGTGTTGGAACTTACCGTATTTGATTCCACCACTTCTGAAACTTCTACGGCCATGAGTGTATTACTTCCCGGGGTGGAACTGGATTCTGTGTCTCTTACACGCCGTGACACCGCCGAAACCTTTCTGTCCGATTTAGATTACACGTTTCCGGATCCCGAAGGCGAAAACTTCTTTGTGATTCATGTGTATCAATTCACACCTCCTGAAACTGATTCTGCCGATGCTGATTCGGGTAATACGGGATTGTTTTTCGAGGATGACAACTTCCTGGTTTACGAGCAGATTTTTACCGACCGAAGCGCAGAAGAAGGCATTATTCGAAGGGATGCAGTATTTGAATTTTCTTCCCCGGTTGATTCCGCACTGGTTGTACTCACCCACATTGAAGAAGGCTATTACAATTTCCTGGAAGCAAGAAGCCGGTCAGGAAGCCTGGCTGCAAGTTTAGCGAATGAACCGGTGAATCACCCCACTAACGTACAAAATGGAGTGGGTTACTTTTCTGCACATCAGCCTCGCGGGCAAATAATTATAGTTAGAAACGAGGAATAACTATTCCATTCTTAATTGTGCTAAAACCCCTATCTTTGTTTGTTAAATCCAACTCAGTACACTAAACAGTATGACAAATTTTTCTTTATTCCTGATGGGTAATCCTAATGACCCTAATGCCGGAATCATTAACCTGGTATTTTTGGGTGCCATCTTCTTCGTGTTCTACTTTTTTATTATTCGCCCGCAAAGCCAGCGCCAGAAAGAAATTCAACGAAAAGTGGAAGCCATGAAAAAAGGCGATAAAGTGGTTACTTCTTCGGGAATTATCGGGATTCTGAACGCCATCGAAGATGATTCCGTTTTAATCGAAGTAGGTGGCAGTGTGAAGATCCGTTTCCTTAAAACAGCTATCACCGACGTGAATCCTAACAAACCTGAGAAAAAGGACAAATAATTTGGAAGATATTCGCTTCAACACCATTCCCGAGGCTATAGAGGACATCAAGGCTGGTAAAATGATCATCGTTGTGGATGACGAAGATCGGGAAAATGAAGGCGATTTTTTAATGGCTGGCGAACTGGTTACTACCGAAGCCATCAACTTCATGGCAAAAGAGGGCCGGGGCCTTATTTGTGCTCCGGTTACTAAAACCGTTGCCCAACGTTTCAAACTAAACAATATGGTGATGGAAGGGGCTGACCCTGACGAAGCAAATTTCACTATCTCCATTGACCACAAACGACAGACCACTACCGGAATTTCTGCTGCAGACCGGGCAAACACGATTCGGGAGTTGACCAACTCAGAATCGAAACCCGGAGATTTTCGCCGACCAGGTCATGTATTCCCACTCATTGGGGTAGAAGGCGGTGTTTTAAGAAGAGCGGGGCACACGGAAGCTGCACTCGACCTGGCTCGAATGGCCGGACTTCAGCCTGTTGGGATTATCTGTGAGATTATGCTCGAAAACGGAGAAATGGCCCGGGTACCTGATCTCGCTAAGATGGCCAAAAAGTACGACATGAAGTTCATCACCATTAAGGATTTGATCGCTTACCGAAGTGAAAACGAAAGCCTGGTGAAAGAAGTGATGGACGTAAACATGCCCACCATGTATGGCGATTTCCGCCTGCACGCTTTTGAAGAAACTTTGACCGGCGATGTTCACCTGGCCCTAACCAAAGGAACATGGACAAAGAACGAACCTGTTCTTACACGTGTACATTCTTCAGATTTGATTGGTGATATTTTTGGTGCACGAAATGCCGATACCAGTGAACTCCTTCACCAGGCTATGCTCCAGGTTGAACGTGAAGGAAAAGGGGTGGTTTTGTATATGAACCGTAATCAACGGGGTTCGGTGTTGGTTAACCAGCTTCGCACCTTAAAAATGATGCAAGAGGGAACCTTCGAGCATGACGATAACGAAGACAACAACCCCAAGAAAAGTGATTCCCGGGACTACGGAGTTGGAGCTCAAATCCTGCGGGCATTGGGTATTTGCAAGCTGAAGTTGCTTACCAATAACCCCGTAAAACGAATTGGAATAAAAAGCTTCGGGCTGGAGATCGTCGATCAGGTAGAGTTCGAAGATGATCTGGATATTTTCTCTTCGAGAAAAAATATTTCGTTAGAGAAGTAACATCCGCTCTTGTTTAGGGATGTCATCCTGAACTTGTTTCAGGATCTTATGAATTAATGTATACCCTACAAAGATGCTGAAATAAATTCAGCATAACGAAAACAGTTCAGCGCAATAAAAAACGCTCCAACACCGAAGTATTGGAGCCTTAAATTCCTGAAGTGAGGTTAAATTAATCACTCAAGCACATATACTTCTACCGCATTTAAGCCTTTGGGGGTTTCCTGCACTGAAAATTCTACTTCATCGCCATCTTTCAACCCTTCGTTTTGGGGAAGATTCTCAACATTGTTTCGGTGAACAAAAAGATCTTTTCCACCTGATTCTCTGGTTATAAATCCGAATCCTTTTTCGTCATTAAACCATTTTACTTTTCCGTATTCCATTTCTTATATAAATATTCTCACAGGTACAGTTTTTTCACATTAATAAGCATGTGAATTGCATTCTAATCGGCTGTGTTGGTTAATTGTAATACAAACTAGAGAAGGGAAACAAATTACTGTACTGAGAACCGAATCCTGACCTTTAACTTGCGCTCATAAAGGTCGCGCTAATTCAATCGGGAACCAAATTATCTTTTAGTTCTCTGAAGGTGTAGAAGAAACTTCTGCATTCGCCTCAACTACTTCTTCAACCTCTTCCTTCTTTTGTTCATGAGGCATCAGGTATTTGTTGAACACAAGCAGAGAAATAATGGATACTGAAATAGCTATATCTGCCACATTAAAGATATACGGAAAAACGGGCCAGCCATTTATTTCCAGATTGAAATGGATGAAATCGACTACGTGACCGTCAAGTAATCCGCCGTATCCTTCAATATATCCCATAATCAAACGGTCGGTGATATTCCCTAATGCTCCGCCAATTACCAGACCCATCATCAGCATGTACTGTATAGGAGATTCCTTCATCGTGGCAAACAGGTAGATCAGAATTCCTATGGTAGCAATAATGGAAATTGAGCTTACTACATGTGTGTCGAACCAGTTTATTCCCAACGCCATACCATCATTTTGGGTATAATAGAAGGCCAGCCAGCCATCAATGATGTCGAAACGGTGCAATTCGGGCGTAGTTCTGATAAGCCATTTGGTCCACTGATCAATGGCTACCACGATTGCCGCAGGAATAAATAATGCGAGAATTTTATTTCGGGTCACTAAAAACTATCGGCGTTTTAATTTAGCGTCGATGCTAAGCTGGGTGTGAGGTACCGCTTCAAGCCTACCCTTGGAAATTTTCTTTCCGGTTACTTTGCATACACCATACGTTTTATTGTCGATGCGCACGATGGCATCATCCAGATATTTTATGAATTTCTTCGTTCTGTTAAACAGCATATAGGTCTTTTCGCGTTCCTGTGCGTCCGTTCCGGCATCAGCCATGTGGAACGAATAGGCAGATTCATCACTGGAATTTTCCATGCTTTCGCGCAGACTTCGTTGAAGAGACTCCAGTTCTTCTTCTGCTGCATCTCTTTTTTTGATGATTATATCACGGAAATATTCCAGTTCCTCATCGTTATATGGGGATACGCGTACATTTTCATCTTGATTGCCAGCCATTGTTCATCTCATTAAGAATTAATATTTCTTCGGATGGAAATGGAACATTCATCGTCTCCAATTTCCCAGGATTTTACAAAATCGGATATTTCCAATTCTGTGAGTTGAATTTCTTCTGCGAGCGTCTCTTCCTTAATATATTCACTTCTGGAAACTACTGCTTCTTTAATATCATCATTTCCAATAAAGCCAATGATGATTCGGTCAACCACTTCAAAATCGGCTTCTTTTCTCATATTTTGAACGCGGTTTACAAATTCACGAGTTAACCCTTCCATCTTTAAATCATGGCTTAATTCGGTATCAACCGCAACACTTAAGCCTCTCTCGGTCTCAACCTGCCAGCCTTCCAAGCCGATTCTCACAATTTCCAGCTCTTCTCCTTGCAAGCGAATGGTTTCGTTATCGATTTCAAGATCGATGAATCCATCCCGCTCATATTGGCTGATAGTTTCAGTATCCAGGGTATTTACCTTTCCTGCCACAGCTTTCATTTTTGGGCCTAAGCGTTTTCCAAGTAATGGGTAATTCGGTTTGGCAGTTTTATGAACAATGCCAGAATCATCATCTACAAACTGGATGTCTTTAACGTTCACTTCTTCCAGGATGATATCCTTTACCGAAAGTATAGCCTGCCGTTCCGCTTCATCTTTTATTGGAAGAATAATCCGGGCTAACGGTTGGCGAACATTCACATCAATTTGGTTTCTAACACGAAGCACTATGTATGAAATCAAGCGAGCCATTTCCATTTTATGCTCCAACGCTTTAAAAATGGCTGTTTCTTCTACCGTTGGGAAAAACGATAAGTGCACGGATTCCACGTCAGAATTTGTCACCTCATTCAAACGTTGGTAAATCCATTCACCAATAAATGGAGCTATCGGGCTAATCATCCGGCTCACATCTTTCAGGCACTCATATAATGTTTGATAGGCTGCCGTTTTATCAAGTGTATTTCCGGATTTCCAGAAGCGGCGCCGGTTCCTGCGTACGTACCAGTTACTCAGTTCCTCCACAAACGTTTCCATTTCCCGGGCTGCTTTAGTTGGCTCGTAGGCTTCGTAAAACTCTTCCATGGTTTTCACAACGGTATTTAAACGGGAAATAATCCATTGATCGATTTCAGGACGATCTGCTACCGGAATTGGGGCTCCGGAGTATTTAAATCCATCGATATTGGCGTACATTGCAAAGAAAGAGTACGTATTTACTATGGTGTTGAAGAATTTTCGTTGAATTTCCTTCAAACCATCAACACTGAATTTGAGATTTTCCCAGGGGGAAGAATTACTCATCATGTACCAGCGAACCGTATCTGCACCAAACTCATTAATCACTTCGAAAGGGTCCACCGTATTCCCCTTCGATTTGCTCATTTTCTCACCCTTTTCATCCAGTACCAAGCCATTTGAAACCACATTTTTGAATGCAATTTCGTCGAATAGCATAGTTCCGAGAGCATGTAATGTATAGAACCACCCACGGGTTTGATCCACTCCTTCCGCTATGAAATCGGCCGGGAAATTGTAACTAAATTCATGATCATTATCGAATGGGTAATGCCACTGCGCAAAGGGCATGGCTCCTGAATCAAACCAGACATCCAATAAATCTGGGATCCGGCGCATGGTTCCCCCATTTGGGGCTTCCCAGGTAATTTCATCGATGTAAGGCCGGTGCAAATCCAGTTCCTCATCCTCCGGTATACCAGCTTTTTCCCTTAATTCCTGTATACTTCCGATTATTTCAACGTATTCAGGATCTTTATCACTTTGCCAAATTGGAATTGGGGTTCCCCAATAACGTTGGCGGGAAATGGCCCAATCCACGTTGTTCTCAAGCCAGGTTCCAAAACGACCGGTTCCGGTATTCTCCGGCTTCCAGTTGATGGTTTTATTCAAATCCACCATTCGTTTTTTTACATCTGTGGTTTTAATGAACCAGGACTCAACCGGATAACTCATTAAAGGTGTTCCTTTTCTCCAATCAAAAGGATAATTGTGGAGGTAGGTTTCATGGCGGAACATCAGGCCTTTGTCCCTGATGGCACGTGCAATTTCTTTATCTGCCTCTTTGAACCACTGCCCTTCAAATTCAGGGACAAGCTGTGTAAACTTTCCATCTTTGTCGATGGGATTGAACATTGGAATATTATTCTTTTGACCAGCTTCATAGTCATCTGCACCAAAAGCCGGAGCTGTATGTACAATGCCCGTTCCATCTTCCGTAGTCACATAATCGGCTGGAACTACTTTCCATGCTACATCTTCACCAAGGTGCTGTTGGGCATAATTGAAAACAGGTGAGTAGCGTCTGCCTATCAGCGAGAACCCTTCGTATTCTTCCAATACAGAGGCTTCTTCTCCAAAAACCCGGCTAACAGTGCCTTTGGCTACAATATAGTTTTGCCCTTCAAATTCAACTTTAGCGTACGTCAAAACCGGGTTTATGGTCAATGCCATGTTCGAAATGGTTGTCCAGGGTGTGGTTGTCC
>JAKSCW010000384.1 GCA_022360375.1 Balneolales bacterium | reverse complement strand
TTTAACGGTTTTAAAATGATCAGCACACGGGTATTCACTTTTAGGACGCAGCATCCACGGAATGCCTCCTTTCTCTGTGGTTATGCTTTTGAAATAGGGCATGAAATCATCCAGAATAATCTCTTTGGTTAGAAAGCCAACTTCGTCCAGGGTTTCAAGAGCCATAATGCTAAAAAGCGGCTGACTTTCGGGGGATGAAGTATCAGGCTCCATACCATGGCCAAATCCTCCATCAGAGTTTCGGTATGCATAAACCGCGTGAAAAACTCCTTCCTTATTCCCACTTTCAAAGTAGAAATCGAACAAACGCCTTTCTATCATTCTTGCGTTGGTGAGTATAAAATCTCTGGCTTTGTTGAAATTCTGCTTTGTCAGTTCCATACATTTACACATTAATTATACATATAATACATGCTGCATTATTCATATGCTAGTTTAATTTTTTAAGGAACATCCCTACGAAGAATTTGCAGGTAATATTATTTGATCCTTTCTAACGTTCGAGCTCCTCTCGATCCCACTCCAAAGTATTAGCCGCTGCTTCATAGGTGGTTCGTAAAAAGTCGAGAAGCACCTGTTCCGGGGCCTCCGCTTGTTGAACATCTTCATACTTCAGGAAGAACTCTCCCATTTCTTCGCTGTAGAAAGCCTGCCGGGGAAGAACAGGTTGTTTTCCAAAATCGTGGGGAGTGGGATAGGCATAGGCGTAAAAGGCAGGAACGGGAAAATCTTTGGAGCCAGGCCAAAAACCAGCACTGCTTACTTCATGAGAATATGCCTCCTGCATTACATCAAGGGGCATATTGGGCATTCCTCCCTGGTGCAATGGTGCAGTTTTGCCAGAAAACCGGGTCACTGCCAGGTCAAATGCTCCCCAAAATAAATGAACCGGGCTGCACTTTCCCAGAAAGTCGCTTTTAAATGTATGGAACACCTCGTTGGCCTTTAACATGGCTTTCCAGATAGACTGAGCGGCATCGGGGTCGTAGCTTTTATTGATGGTATTTTCTGTGAATGGAATCGCTGTTTCCATTTCATTGGGGCTCCCGTGGATTTCGACGTCAATGCCGAGTTCGGCCAGCTTTGCAAATAGCTGGTGATAAAAGTCTGCAACCGTCATGGCGGTTAACTTCATTTCTACGGATCCTACATTTGAACAGGAGATTAACAGCCTATGTTGCCGAAAATCGAAATTAATCTGAAATATGCGTCCTTCATAAGGAATGCCGTGTGTTGAAAACCCGGACGAGGTTACATACAGGGTAGTATGCCACGAATGATTTTGCCAGGGCATTGTCCGCAGGCGAATCTTACCCACAATCTGAATCCATTGATGGAGTGTTTCCAGCGTATCCTGGATTTCTTCGAATGTAAGTACCGGCCATTGATCGGAATTTTTCTTTGTCATGAAAAGAAGCTATTTAATCTCGGAAAAATTGAAGGTTTTCGTATATAACCCAACGTTTAAATGATTTAGTTTCTACCCATTCAAAATGCGGAGATACTTTTTCCAGGGCCCTACTTCTTCTTTGTATTGTTTTGCCATTACGCGCGAAATTTGGGCAATATGTCCCAGGTCATGGGCAACCCATGTAGCTAAAAGTTGCTTTAAATGTACTTCTCCAAATTCAGGGTGAACCCCGGTTTTTTCTAAATCGGATTCTGCGAGATTGAAATTTTTCAGAACTTCTAAGTTGTCTTGTCTCAACCGCCTGAATTCTGCCAGAAGTTCTTCAATAGGTGTATCCTGGGGCTCATTCAGTTGGGCAAACCGGTCAAACGGTTCAAAACCCTTGTCGCTGAGATTTGAAAGCATAATTTTTGACCGGACAATCCAATCTGTTTTTTCGCCATGAATTAAATGCCCCACAACGTCATAAGGGCTCCAGGTTTGTTCACCTTCGTTGTTGGTCAGCCACTCATCGGAAAGTCCGGACAGCATTGATGCTAATACATCCGGGGTACGGCTTAATATTTCGATCGACCTGTTTAACTCAAATTCCATCTATTCATTACCCGTTTTTATTGATGAATAATTACCCATCCGAAAATGTATCAATAAATTTCTGTTCCGCTTCAGTTTCTCCAATTAATATCAAGTCACTGTCTTCCGGGATGGGTTCATTTGGATCCGGGTTGATTATCTGCTCTCCATTGCAGGTATAAGCGATAAGGTTACAGCCGGTTTCATGGCGGATATCCGTTTCAATCAGGGTTTTACCGGCAATTTTTGAAGGTGTTTTCAGGCTGAACACATTCAATCCTTCTGCGATCATGATAATATCATTCTCCTCGTAAATATTGTACATGGCATTCGCACCCATAGAGGCATAACTCATAACGAAATCAGCTCCGGCACGGTGTAAGGAGTGAACATTTCTTTCTACCGAAGAACGAGCCACAATGTGGATATCCGGGCGTAAGTGCCGGCAATAAATAGTGAGATACACATTAATGTCATCTTCATTTGTGGTAATGATTACGGTATGAGCGGTTTCTATTCCTGCTTTATTCAGGGTGTTTAAATCGTTGGCATCACCTAAAATGAAATTCTCGGATTTGATGCGTTCCGGGTTCTTGTCAATGATCTTAAAACGCATGTTCCGGCGCTTCAAATGATAAGCGGCAGCTCGACCAACGCGTCCTCCTCCAATGATGATTACCGGCTCATCACTGATTCCGTAGATACCGAACAGGTCGTCATAGTTGCGAAGTTGCTCTAAAGAGCCCGCCATCATTAACACTGAAAAATCATTGATCACAGTATTTGGATGAGAGCCTTTGAATTTCCCTCTTTCCCAAACGCCTACAATGTTGATTCCCAGTTTTTCCCGGAGTTGAGTTTCTCTCAGTGTTTTGCCTACCAAAGGGGTATCGTGTGCGGTAGCTTCAGCTATAATTAAATCTCCCATCCTGCCGATGGTATGAACCCGGGCATCCTGACCAAGAGTCCTTCGGGAAAGCGCGCGCCCAAGCAAATTACCCATATGAAGTACATGGTCAGCGCCGGCCAGTTTCATAATATCCACAGAGTTATGGAAGTTTGCTGTGGTTACAATTTTCAATGTTTTATTGAATTCCCGAACAGTATGTGCCACGTTGGTATTAAACATATCGGAACCGTTGGCAACGAGCATGACAGCCTGGTGGATTTGCAGTTTTTTGTAGGTTCGGGGGTCATCAGCTTCTCCCACCATTACCCGGTACCCTTCATCGTATAAATCAAGTGCGGTTTGGATGTCCTGCACCAGCAACACATAGCTTTTATGGTACTGTTTTAATTTTTCAATAAGTGCTTTGGTTACGGCATCAAAACTTGTAATAATGACATGATCTTTAGTATCCGGTGGAAGTTCACGCGGTGCCCGGGCCCTGGATTGTGCTTCCATCCATGGGGAATAGAAAAACTCAATGAACGTAAAAGGAAGCATGATAAGCAACACTACCACTCCTGAAAACAGGACGATCATGGAGAAAGCCCGGCCAATATCGGAGGTGAAGGTAATGTCTCCAAAACCAAGCGTACTCATGGTAACAAGAGTCCAGTAGAAACCGGTCATCCAGCTGTGCTGCTGGCCTTCCCATTCCATGATTACATGAAAAAGGAGTCCATAAATAAGAATCATTCCCAAAACAATAGCCAGAAACTGGAACAGACTGGCAATGTTTTTTTTGGTATTCTTATTCGCTATAAAGTAGGTGATTTGTGAAGAAAAAAACTTCATTAGCCGGCGTAGGTTGGTTGGCTAACAATACTGGATTTTGTTCAGTTCTGAAACTCAAAATGCTTAAAAACCTAGCTATGTCACTTTACAGCGAAGCAAATATCAGTGATTAAGTCTTTTGCCTCCGTATCACCAGGGTTGTTTAAATAGCATTCAAATGGGTGGATTCCCTTTACGGCTTTGAATTCTTTTCCCCGGGCCATGTTCATTTGAGCAGACCAGGCTGCCCCAAGATGATCATAGCGACCTATATGGCGAACCACATTGATTTTAGTTGCAGGGATGGTACCGGTGATCATACCCGAAGGCAGATCTGTGGGGAAGTCATCAACATCTACGCATGCTGTATAGCTTACTTTGCTCTTAACAATATCCCATTTGTGATAAATGGAATACATGCCCCTCATCGTTACATCCTTACTTTGGTCGATGTATTCCCGTAGTTTACCAAAATCTGCCTCCATCGTGGGGCCAATATCATCAATAGAACAGTCCCTTTTAATTCCAATGTATTTCGCTCCCGGAAAATCTTCTATTCCTCTGAATTCAAGTTTGGATTCAATTCCCTCCAGTTCAACATAATCTTTCAATAGTTTAAGCCCGCGTTCATAATCGGCCCCAACAAAACCTTCCATCATTTTTTTCATCCAGAACATGAAAAAAGGTAAAGAGCTGTCCATAGTCCAGGTAACCATGGTTTCCGTTCCGGCTTCTTCTAAACGGAAGGAAACTTTTGCGGTCGATTTCCAGGGCTTAAGAAACTTCAAATCATAATTAATGCTCTTGTTTTCTTCCTCTGAGAGGATAATCATGCTTCCCGCACCAACCCTTTTACCTTCCCATTCGTAGAATTTAGCGTCTTCACGAATGGTAATTTTAGCATCGGGATCCATTATCAACCAGGGTGACCATTTTGGCCAGTGATTGAAATCATTCAATTTGGCAAAGACTTCATTTTCTGAAGCTTTAATCAAGATAGACCGTGAGATATTCATTTTT
>JAKSCW010000023.1 GCA_022360375.1 Balneolales bacterium | reverse complement strand
GAATATATGTACAATATAGGTGTAAATAATGAGTAGTTTTATTCTTATTTCAATCAAACCGGAATTTTCCGCTAAAATTATTAGTGGTGAAAAAACCATTGAGTTAAGGAAAAGTGCACCAAAAATAGATTATAAAAGCAGAGTTATTATCTACAGTACCTACCCAGAAAAAGCAGTGATTGGCTATTGTAAAATAAAAGAAGTGATAAGAATGAGTCCACAAGATATGTGGGAAAATCATTCTGTTAGACTCGGCATAGATAAGCGGAGATTTGATGAATATTATCAAAATTGTAATATGGCAATAGGACTGAAATTAACAGAGGTTATTAAGCTTGACTTGTCTATTTCACTGGATAATATAAAGAAGCATGTTCCAGTTTTTCATCCCCCTCAAACTTTCCAATACTTAAGTTCAGAGCAAGTCTTAAATGTATATTCGAAACTTGCTTCCTAAACCAATTTCTACTCCCAAACAACCGTAGTGCCCAGGTGCTCGCCCCCACAAACAATCCTCTTCAATGTTCCTGGTTTATTCATGTTAAACACGATAATCGGGGTCTCGTTTTCGCGGCAAAGGGTGAAGGCGGTTAAATCCATCACAGAAAGGCGGCGTTTCAGGATTTCATCGCCGGTGATTACATCGAATTTTTCAGCATCAGGGTTGGTTTCGGGGTCCGAATCGTAGATGCCGTCTACCCGTGTTCCTTTCAGAATCACATCCGCTTCCACTTCAATCGCCCGCAGTGAACCGGCGGTATCGGTAGTGAAATAGGGATTCCCGGTTCCGGCGCCAAAAATAACTACCCGGCCTTTTTCCAGGTGGCGAACGGCTCGCCGGCGAATGTACGGCTCAGCAATAGCTTCCATCCGAATGGCGGAAAGTAACCGTGTTGTTACATCCTGCTGTTCCAGCGCATCCTGCAGCGCCATGCTGTTAATCATGGTGGCGAGCATGCCCATGTAATCGCCCTGCACACGATCCATTCCCTCAGTAGCTCCTTTCACCCCGCGGAAGATATTCCCACCGCCAATTACGATGGAAACCTCAATGCCTTCCTGCTGGATCGATTTGATTTCGGAAGCATATTGCTGAAGGATATTGGAGTCAATGCCGTGTCCCTGATCCCCTAATAATGATTCCCCACTGAGTTTGAGAAGGATGCGTTTGTATTTGTTGGCCACAGTTCCGGGTTTTTGAAATTAACAGACAAAAAAAAGGCTGTTCCGAAAATCGAAACAGCCAAAGGTAATCAAAAATGATTTAAGCGTCTTCCCCTAATTGAATTCGGTAGAAGGCTTTTGCAAGTGGCGTGTTGTTTTGCTCTAAATATTGCTTCACGTTTACGCCGTTGTCTTTCACAAATTTTTGATTCAGGAGAACGCGTTCTTCGTAGAATCGGCGAAGCTTCCCTTGCGCTGCTTTCTCAGCGATTTCAGCTGGTTTGCCTTCGTTGATCAATTGCTCTTTGGCAATTTCCAATTCCTTTTCCACTACAGAGGCGTCTACTTCTTCCTGGGTAACCGCGATAGGACGCATAGCGGCAACCTGCATGGCCACGTCTTTGGCAACCTCGGTGTTGTCAACGTCACCGGCAAATTCAACGATAACTCCCAACTGGTTTCCGGGGTGGATATAGTCGATTAATGCGCCATCGGTATTTACCAATACCACTTTGCTGATCTGGATTTTCTCACCAATGGTTCCGGTCATATTCTGAAGGTGATCGGCAATGCTTTCGCCGTCTACTTCAACGCCATGAAGTGCTTCCACATTATCGATGTTGTTATCGTATGCAGCGTTAAGGAAAGCCTCTGCTTTTGCCTGGAAGTCTTCGTTACGTGCTACGAAATCTGTTTCACAGTTTATTTCGATAGCAGAAGCCTTTTTTGCATCGTCGCTGATTCGGGTAAGAATCAATCCTTCTTTGGCCTCGCGGTCAGCGCGTTTGTCAGCAACTTTTTGACCTTTCTTGCGGAGGATTTCAACGGCTTTTTCGAAATCGCCTTCAGCTTCGGTAAGTGCTTTTTTGCTGTCCATCATGCCAGCACCGGTCATGTCTCGTAATTTTTTAACGTCAGCAGCAGAAATGCTCATTGTTGTGTTGTTTTTATCAGGTTTGGATTTATTCTTCTTCGTTAGCCGCTTCTGCTTCAGTTGCTTCTTCAGCAGCGTCTGTAGTTTCTTCGGTGGGTGCCTCGTCAGCTGGGGTTAAATCTGCTTCAGGTTTTCTTTTTCTGCGTGAGCGAAGCTTGGTTTTTACTTCCGCTACTTCTTCTTCGGTAACATCTTTTGCTTCCACAGCGGCTGCTTCAAGCAATTCTTCTTCTGCCTGAGCTTCACGTTCAGCTGCACCTTCAATAATGGCATCAGCAACTTGCGAGGTAATTAACTGGATGGTTCTTGCAGAGTCATCATTACAAGGGATGATGAAATCAGGTACATCCGGGTCGCTGTTGGTATCCACCATCGCGATGATCGGAATGTGCAATTTAATAGCTTCACTTACGGCAAGGTGTTCTTTTTGGATGTCGACCACGAAAATGGCTCCCGGAAGCCGGCTCATATTCGCAATACCGCCCAGCGTATCTTCCAGTTTTCCTTGTTCACGGGAAAGCATCAACCCTTCTTTCTTCGTTAATTCGTTGATGGTTCCGTCGGTTTTCATTCGCTCAATCTCTTCCATACGGGAAATGCTCTTACGAACGGTACTGAAGTTGGTCAGCATTCCGCCTAACCATCGGTGAGTAACGTATGGCATTCCTGCACGAACGGCTTCCGTTTTGATGATGTCGGTAGACTGTTTTTTCGTTC
>JAKSCW010000366.1 GCA_022360375.1 Balneolales bacterium | reverse complement strand
TGTGCAGCCATCCCGATTTTATGCTGGGTGAAAACATAGCTGTGGTTTCAGTCCATCCTCAATCGGAAGAAGAAATTCCTTACTACACCATCCTGGAGCCGTTTTGCAGGGATCGTGAAATTCCATTTTATGATATTCAGCGTGGTCTTGAAATCACGGAAATTATTGCTGAACTGAACAAATATGATCATGTGCTGATTGATACTCCATCTCTCAACATGGAAAATGAAGACTCATTCCGCCACTATTGGAAAATCCGGCAAATCCTCACACCACTCACCCCGCTGGAAGTTCATTTTGTAGTAAATGCCGCACGAAATCGATTCTATTTCAGAGACAATTCTGCAAAAAATCATCCACTGCAGCCAGATTATGTGTCTATTACCCATTTAGACGAGGTTTCTCAATGGGGACCAATTATACCTTTTATTAAAGAAATGGATTGTAGTGCACGATACATAAGTATTGGGAACGAGTTCCCCGCAAGCTTAAGTGAGTTCAACCCAAAATGGTTTGCACAACGTGTTTTACGGGAGAATTAGGCAATGACAAATCTATTCGAAAAAACTACTCCATTTATTGGTACCGTTATAAGCGGTAAGGGCGGCGTGGGTAAAAGTATTACCAGCGTTAATACGGCTGCTATGCTCAATGATATGGGCTACAAAGCAGCTATTATAGACGCAGACCTGGGACTGGCGAATTGTGCCACACTGTTAAATGAACCGGTAGAAGCGACCGTTTGTGAATGGATAGAAGGAAAATGCTCCCCGGAAGACGTGATGCAGAATTGCAATGGTATTACGCTGGTAACGGCAGCAGATGATCCGCATGAAACGAACATGGACGCAGATGTTATCATGAATGCATTAGACCAGGTTGTTGCACATTTGAGAAACACCCATGATTTCATCCTGATAGACACCCCCGCCGGAGTAGGGGAAATGACCCTTTGGGCGCTGGATACGGCCCAGCTTGGAATACTCGTATTGGTAGATGAGCCTGCGGCTATATCGGATGTGTACCGGCTGTGTAAATATGTGTACAGCATAGATCCAAGCTACAGCTTTGCAGGGATTGTAAATTTTGCTGCCAACGAAGAGTCTGCCGGCAGTACGTTCAAACGATTTAATAATATTCTGAACTATTTTTTAGAAAAACACTGTGCTTATTTGGGGTTTGTACCGGAAACCGCCAGTGTAAAACAAGCTGTTCAAAAACAAAATA
>JAKSCW010000024.1 GCA_022360375.1 Balneolales bacterium | reverse complement strand
GATGAGGATGGAAACTTTCCGCAAAGAATTATTCGGATAAGTGAAAATAACGTACGTATAGTAATTGACAATTGTCATCTAGATAAAGATTCACAAAGTGCATTCCGAAATGATGGAACTGGTATTAGTTTGTTTTTAACCAATTCTATTGTAAGCAATATCGGTTTCACCGAAAGTCCGGATAATGGCCGTGTGCTAGATGATCGTGGCAATCAAATCGATACCGTATGGTTTCACAACAATACGTTTTACAATATTACTTCGCAGGTTATTCGCGATGCTGGTTCCCTGATAAATTATGCGTACTACAGGCAAAATACGGCATATAATATTGGAAAGAATCAAGCGGTTGAGTTAGGACCTGTGGTAGAAGCAGTTGTTGAGGATAATCTTTTCATTAATTCTTCATTTTTTGGATATGATTCCGATGACGATGATGCTCTGTATGTAATTGGGCTCGATTCACTTACTCAAACGGAGATTGATTCTCTGGGCCCTCAAAGCTTTACGGCTAATAACAACAATATTTTCCTTTCAGCATCTATTACTGATGCCTATCCCGATACGGTGATGGCTCCTGTTAATTTTAATCCAACAGCGGCTGCTTATATCGAAGAGCAGGGAAGCGGAGCTACCTTCATAAATGAAGACATAACTTTTACCAATAGCCCGGGAACTCCTGCTGCTATAGTTACTGATTTTTGGAATGACGCTGAGGATCCCGCTGAATTTGACAATGCGAATGCGCCATTCGACTTTGCATATGCAGACACCTTCACTTCATATTCCGGAGGATCTGATGGTCAACAATTGGGTTCACTAACCTGGTTCGGTACGTTGGTGAATAATGAAGAAGATGGACCATCTTTAACTATACCCTCTGTATTCCAGCTTCATGGAAACTATCCAAATCCATTTAACCCAAGCACGAATATCTCCTTCAACTTGGCGGAAGCAGCAGATGTGTCTGTTGATGTTTTCAACATGATTGGGCAAAAGGTTATGAGTATACCTGTGCAAAGAATGGCCGCCGGTGCAAACCAATCCGTAACAGTAGATGCCAGTTTCCTTTCTTCCGGAATCTATATCTACAGAGTTAACGCAAAGGCGGGGAATGTTGTAACTACCAACAGTGGTAGAATGACGTTAATTAAATAGCAATGTTTACAAACTAAGGTGGGCTCATTATGAGCTCACCTTTTCTATCCCAGAATGTTGAAGAACCTGTTTCCATATACACTCGCCTGTATTCTTTCTTTGAGTATGGGCAATTTCGGCAAAGCACAGGAAATCTCTGTAATTGATAACATTTACGGGAGAGAAAGAATCAGTCTGAATGGTGAATGGAAGTTTTTGCTTGATCCGATGGAAACAGGGATAAAGAAAAGGAAATACAGGAGAGATTTTCCAGCTGATGATGTTGCCAAACTAAACGAAGGGGAACTCATTGAATATGAGTGGGATTCATCATGGACTATCGAGGTTCCGGGAGATTGGAATAGTCAGTTCAACGAGTTGTTATGGTATGAAGGGTTAGCCTGGTTTAGGAAGAAATTTGAAATTCAAAAAGAAGAAGGCCTGAAATATTTTCTTTATTTCGAAGCAGTTAATTACAAAAGTGATGTGTATTTGAATGGCGAGAAAATCGGGATGCATGAAGGAGGATTCACTCCTTTTCAATTTGAAATTACGGATTTGCTCGGGGAAGAGAACTCCCTTGTTCTTTCGGTAGATAATAAAAGAACAACAGATGGTATACCTTCTGCAGATTTTGACTGGTGGAACTACGGAGGGATAACCCGCTCTGTCTGGATTTTAAAAGTACCTGAAACATATATTTCTGAGTATTCTTTTAACTATGACGGGCAGGAAATTTCAGGATATGTGGAGTTAAAAGGTGAAGAAGTTGCCGGTCAACGAATACGAATTGAAATACCCGAATTAAATGTAAATGAAGAGCTTATTTCTTTTGGCAATGGATACGCGGAGTTTTCTTTGGCCACCGATAATATTGAAACCTGGAGCCCGGAGAATCCAAAATTGTATCCTATCGTTGTTTCAACAGAAGATGACATAGTTTCAGAAAAAGTTGGCTTTCGAACCATTACAACGAAAGAAACAGAAATTTTACTGAATGGCGAATCCATCTTTTTACGCGGTATTTGCTTACATGAAGAACCAGTAGGAGAACCTAAAAGAACACTTAGTTGGGAAACGGCCGAGGAGCTGCTTACCCAGGCAAAAGAGTTAAATGCCAATTTTGTTCGTCTTGCGCACTATCCACATTCCGAAAAGATGACCCGGCTGGCAGATAGTTTAGGTTTGATGGTTTGGAGCGAAATCCCGGTATACTGGGAAGACATGGATTACCAGAACGAAAAAACCCTTCAGCTTGCAAGGCAAATGATGGTATCCAACTATGAAAGAGATAAAAACAGAGCGTCTGTAATAATATGGAGTGTAGCTAACGAGACTCCCGTAATCGATCATAGGAATTCTTTTTTGAAGCACCTTATCTCAACCATCAGGGAGAAAGACAGCTCAAGATTGGTAACTGCTGCTTTAAAAGTCTCACATGATGGTGGTACAAAAACTATTGATGATCCTCTGGGGGAATACCTGGATGTATTATCGATTAATCAATATGTGGGATGGTATGGTACAGACTATCCAGACAAAATTACTGACGTAGAGTGGAACTCCTTGTACGAGAAACCTATGCTGCTAAGTGAATTTGGAGCAGGTGCTTTGGCGGGAAACTATGGGGATAAAATGACAAGATGGACCGAGGAATTCCAGGAATATTTTATTGATGAAACCATGAAAATGGCTACATCAGTGCCTTTTCTGAGAGGAACTATGCCATGGGTGCTGAAAGATTTTAAAACACCGAGGCGATATCACGGAGAATTTCAGAACTACTGGAACCGAAAAGGCTTAATTGATGAAAATGGAACACGAAAAAAGGCTTTTAACAGCCTGTTGAACTGGTATAATACTATTGAAGAAAGTCATGAAAACTAAACTGATTGGACAAATTGTAATTGGAGTACTAGGTGTAGTTTCCCTGGCAGGTTGTTTTTCTGCAGCGCTAAAAGATCAAATGAATATAGTTCCTTTATATTTTGATGCAGGAAGCGGGGCCCTTAGTGGAAAAGAAGCAGCTTTCAATGTTCCTGCAAGTTTAGTTTACGACCCAATTCTTGGATTTGGCTGGACCTCTGAGACACCGGCTGAGTTTTTTCATGACGAATGGACCGCATCAAGAACTGATTTTTCGATTGATGGCGTACAAGCGCCGGAAATTGGCTGGAAAAGTTTATTACCTGATGGAAAATGGTGGCTAACCATTTGGCTGGATGGCGGATTGGAAGATTCATCTACCGTCTCTTTATCCATAAATGGAGCCTCTGAGCCTGTAGAATTTCAATATTTCTTACCACATGCGGAACATGGAGGTTTACGCCCTGCACCACAAAAGATGTACCGGATAGTTCAACGCCTGGTAGATGTTTCTGAGGGAGAGTTGAGTTTTCAGATTACCGGAGGGAGAGATGAAGCCAGGTTGTTAGGGTTTTCCATCATTCCGGATGAAAGCGCCCCCGCAAATGAGGACCAGGAACAGGTATACGAACAGTTAAAACAATTCATGCATTATCAGGACGGCTACCCGATTGAAGAAGTACTTCAAAGTGTAGAGGCACTTTCCGGAAATCCCGCGAACCGGAACTTCAAAGCATATTGGAAACAGCAGTTAGAGATTTTGCAGGAAGCTGAAATGTATTTTTACTATAGAGGCTGGTCATGGGCGACAGATAGGACGGGATTATCACTTTTTGATCATCTGCATCAATCCGTAATGTTATTTGATGCGATATTGAATCAACCCAATGCATCAGATAACCCATTGTACGAACGTGCGTTGTGGTACAGAGGCAGGCTGCTGTACTGGTTATGGCTGGAACGTGGCGGGCCGGGGGAAGGAAGCAATGCTAAACGCGATTTGACTGCTATGTATCAGCTTTACCCTGAAAACGAGTTGGTTCGCATGTACAATGGGGAAAAAATTGATAATCCCGATCCTTTTGATAATGCTGAACAGGGTAATGCCCCCGATTGGGCTTTTTATCAGTGGGAACTCTCGAACCGTTTAAAGTCGGTAGCTGATTGGTGGGTATTAGAGCAACAATCCGAAAATGGAGAATTTGGAGGCAAATTTGGGGATGATGTTGAGATATTACGCTGGTGGTCCCCGCTGATTCTGTCTGGAGATGAAACTGCATACATAGGCTGGAAGAAACTGGCAGACGGAGTATGGAACAGCTCGAGGATAAAGGATGGCTATGCGAAAAACCCAAGTGATGTGGAACATTCTTCTGAATTTATCTCAGATACTGCTCCCTTAATGGTATTCTTTACTGATGAAAAGGAATACATAGAGCGCCTGAAGTATTCATCTGATCATTTTCAAAATCTTTGGACCGGATACAATAATAACGGGGACAGGTTTTTCAAGTCTGCCTGGTTCAGTTCTTCCGAAGTTGAAATGGAGCCCCCAAAAAACAGGGATGTGGCATACAATGCCAGGGCAACCAAAGCCGTACGATACTACCACTGGAAAACCAGTGATCCATCAACCAGAAAAGCACTGATTGAATGGGCCGATGCATGGATTGGGGTTTCTGAGGATACGCAGAAAGGGAAGCCGGAGTGGATTGTGCCGCCTTCTGTTGAGTTTCCCTCAGGGGTAATAAACGGAGATGAACCTACCTGGTACCATGCCAATATGTTCTGGGATTATTTTAACTGGAAAGGAAGTGCAGCGATACTGGATCAGCTTCTTTACACATGGACTTTTACCGCTGATGCTAAATACCTGGAGCCAATAATTCAGCATCTGGAACTCGTATCCCGATACAAAAACCAAATTTACCAGTCAGACAATATGTCCGAGAAAGGGAGTGAGCCTTGGGCAGCCTACATTATTGGAAATTCCTCAAATTTCTGGAATGTAGTTGAAAGCTGGAGATTACTTACCCATGATGAAACCTACGATGAGCTTATTCTGAAACATGGAACGCCATTTATCAAGTATCGGATCACAGGGAATGAGCAGTTTTTATTAGATGCGATGACTCCTTATCTGGAAACTGTTCGCTACAATGAACCCATGATCAGTACGGAAGCAATCCATACCGATCGGGTGTTTATAACAGAACCCAGGGGGCGGCAGGCAGGTATTCTTCAGGGAATGATTACAGGTTTTGGAGTAGATGAAAGTGCATCGCCATACATAGCAGTGAATTGGGAAAAAGCAAGCCGGGATTTGACTTTCCTGGTAAATGATTCTGATTCGAGCAGTCTTGAACTTCAGATTTATTCCTTCTCTGATGAACAGGAAGAGGTAACTATGAGGATTTGGCAATTAGAAGAGGGTACGTACATGCTCCGTAAAAATTCCGGAGGAAAGGTGTATGAAGAAGAGATAGAGATAGAGAAAAGGGGGCAGCGATTCATATTAACCATTGAATCCAAACAACTTGTGAACATCCGGATTAACCCAGTTACACAGTAATAGATGACCCAATCACGCCCCAATTTATTTAAGCGCTTACAGCTGTTAATTTTGGCGCTGGGTCCGGGGCTGTTCATTATTGGCTACAATATTGGTACGGGTAGTGTTACGTCGATGGCTTCAACAGGGGCTGCCTATGGAATGATGCTTGCGTGGCCGCTGCTGCTATCCTGTATTTTCACGTACATCCTTATCTTAGTATTTGGCAAGTACACTATTGTTACCGGTGATACGGTTATATACGGCTACAAAAAGCACTTCGGCAAACCTGTTGGTTTGTTTGTGTTGATTGCTCTCATTTTTACAGAAGCTGTGGGAAGTGTGGGTGTAATGGCGATAGTTACACAGGTCACCCAGGAGTGGACAAAACCTCTTACCAGTTCGGGAGAAGGAATTGATCCTCTCTATTCGACCATTTTTTACGGAGCCATTTTGTATGCGTTGCTTTGGAACGGGAAACAAAATTTCTTTGAAAAAATACTTGCCATATTTGTGATCGTGATGGGGGTAAGTTTCATCATTACCATGATTATGGTTATTCCCAACCCCAAAGAAATTATTACGGGCATGGTTTCAGGGGTACCCAATGAACCTGGAGCCTTTCTCCTTATTGCAAGCATGGTAGGAACTACGATGGGCGCAGTAATCTATATCGTTCGTTCCATATTAATTAAAGGAAAAGGGTGGGGGCTGGAACAATTTAAACTGGAAAAAAGGGACGCAAAGGTTTCAGCGATTGTGATGTTTGTTCTTAGTATTTCAGTAATGGCTGCCGCTGCCGGAACTATGTATCCGCAAGGTATAAAAGTGGATAATGCCATCGATATGGTACGATTGCTGGAACCGTTCGCGGGAAAATTCGCCTTATCCATTTTTGTGGGTGGGATTTTGGCTGCGGGGCTTTCTTCCCTGTTTCCACACATCATGCTGGCTCCCATGCTTATTGCTGATTATAAAGGGGAAAATCCAAACTTTCAGTCTACCACAAACAGGCTTATTTCCCTAAGCTATATTTTATTGAGTTTATTGGTTCCGCTGTTTGGCGGTCGGCCGGTTTTTATCATGATTATTTCCCAGGCGTTAATAGCTATAGTAACTCCTGTTGTAATCCTTTTGATGCTGTTATTGATGAATAAAAAGTCATTGGTAGGAGAGCACGCACTCAAAAAAGGGGAAAACATCCTGGTGGGTACTACACTCACTTTTTCTGTGGCGATGGCCGTGTTTGGGATTTTAGGAATATTCGGAATTTAGAAATGAAAGACTTTATGGAGTATTGAAATGTTATATCCACAGCAAAATAAATACAGATCAGTGTTCGATTTAGGAGGATATTGGAATATTAAAGCCGATCCGGAAGATGAAGGCCTTTCTCAGAGTTGGTTTGAAGATGCTCTGGATGGTGATGTTCATACTATTGCAATTCCGGGTTCATGGAACGAACAGTTAGAAGAACAAGGATTTAAAAACTATGTTGGAAAAGCCTGGCACGAAACATGGTTTACTATTCCTGAAGTTATGCAAAACAATCACAGGGTCTGGATAAGAGTCGGAGCAGCAGATCACAGGGCAACGGTCTGGGTGAACGGAACATACATCGGAGAGCATGTTGGGGGATATGTACCTTTTGAATTTGATGTTACTGATGCATTGATAGAAGCAGGGGAACCGAACCACTTGGTACTATGTGTGGATAGCACGTTAAGCATGCATACCCTTCCGCAGGATGTTGATCCAAACTCACCAATGTACGATACTCCTGCGTATCAGCGCAGGCATTTATACCCGGCCACACGCTTTGATTTCTTTCCGTATGGTGGTCTTACGCGGTCAGTAAATCTTGTGATTACACCCAGGGAATATATCTCTTCAATTTCTATTGATTCAGCATTAGAAGGAAAAGTAGATGTAAAAGTTCAGGCCCCTGTGTTCCACAAACTCCGGGTTCAGGTTTTGGATGCAGATAGTGCGATTCTTTGTGAATCCGAATCCGAAACTGCTAATGAATTCAATCTGAAAATTGAAAATCCGAGATTATGGTCTCCCTCGGATCCATACTTATACAAAGCAAGGGTTTCTCTTTACGTTAATAGCGTAATAGTGGATGAATACGACGAAGAATTTGGCATCAGGGAAATTAAAGTAGAAGGAGGGAAGGTACTGTTTAACAATGAAGAGCTGTTTCTGGCCGGATTTGGCAAACACGAAGAATTCCCGATCATTGGGAGGGGACAGTTCAGGCCGGCTTATATTAAAGACCACGAGCTGATGCGATGGATTGGAGCCAATTCTTACCGGACTAGTCATTATCCATATGATGAAGAGATGATGAGACTGGGAGACCGGCTTGGTTTTCTTATTATCGATGAGGTAGCTGCGGTAAGTTTAGGGTTTTGGTCAAACAATTTTGAGGACTTAAAACCTCTCCTGGATACCCATAAACAAGCCATAAAAGAATTAATTGAAAGAGATAGAAATCACCCGAGTGTAATCTCCTGGTCAATCACTAATGAGCCAAACTTATGGGCAGAAGAATTTTATCAAAATGAAGCGGGAAAGCAGTATTTCAAAGAACTCTATGATTTTACCAAGACTCTTGACAGCACCCGCCCGGTGATTTCCATTTCTATGGCGATGTTTAAAGAGGAGGACATTGTACTCGAATCCTGCGACATTATTGGCATTAACAGGTATTATGGCTGGTACACAAAACCCGTTGATCTCGATCAGGCTGCCCAGGACCTGGCCAATGAACTGGAGGCAACGTTTCAAAAGTATGGAAAGCCCATTCTTATTACTGAGTTCGGAGCAGACACTGTAGAAGGTTTGCACTCCACTACAGCTCAGATGTTCACAGAAGAATTTCAAACAGCGTTTACTTTCAAATATTTAGAGGTTATGGAAGCCTGTGATTTTGTATGCGGTGCGCATATTTGGAATTTCGCTGATTTCCTGACACCGCAACATTTCCGGCGCGTGGTTTGGCACAAAAAAGGGACATTTACCAGAGACCGTTTCCCAAAAAGTGTGGCATTTAAACTACGTGAACATTGGAATACATTTGAAAAGATCAAAGACACACACCGTCCTGCTAAACCCAGGGAGGGCTTCCTGGTCCCGGATATCAAAAAACCGATAAAAAAGGGAGTCGAATATTCATGATCGATTCCAGAATAGTGGCATGTTACCTGTATCCCATCACGAAATATGGCTACCCGCCCGAAGCAAAGGATACGCTCACTCATATTAATGAATTTGCCTCATTGGGATTTAAGTCTATTGAATTGGAAGGCATTCGTAAGCACCATCTTATGGAGGTGTACGAAATGAAAGAAGAGATTGTGAGGCATGTACTATTAAACAATTTGGAAGTGCCGTACTTTTGCGTGGTTCTTCCCGGGCTTTCCTCCCCGGATGAAACTGAACGGGCAAAGAATTTGGATTTTTTTATAAAGGGATGTGAGATTGCTTCTGCTTTTGGTTCACTTGGAGTGCTTGATAACGCTCCGCTTCCCCCGTATCAATTTCCCGATGATGTACCCGTTGTCCGGCACTACCACGAAGAAACTTTATCAGCGGCTAAGTTTCCTGATACTTTAGATTGGAACACATACTGGGAACAGATGACAGAAACCTACCGCCACGCCTGCGATATAGCCGCAGGGTACAACCTGAGTTATCAGATGCACCCGGCACATGGGGTATTGGCTTCCACTACCGACGCATTCCTCCAGTTCCATGAAGCAGTAGGCAGGGATAATCTCCGGTTCAACCTGGATACCGCAAATCAATATTTTCTGAAAGACAATCTTCAGCTCAGTTTACTTCGTCTGGCTGATTACATCGATTACATCCATATTTCAGATAACGGAGGTATAAAAGTAGAACACCTCCCAATCGGAGATGGAGAAATACGATGGGATGATTTTTTTGAAACCCTGGATAAAATTAATTTTTCAGGTCATTTTGGAATAGATATTGGTGGCTCAGAATCTTCAGTTAGTGATCTGGATGCCGCGTATAAAAATGCTGCAGAGTTTCTTGAAAGAAAAATCAGGGAGAAGCAATGAAGGTGGAGGTACTCTCTGTTTTTTTGGTATGCGTTTTGGCATCAACTACTCCTGAGGCACAGGAAACGCTCTATCTTATCCCCAGTCCTAAGCAGATAACCTATAATGAAGGGGTTTTTGAGTTAAAAGGAGAGATTGCGGTTACCCTGTACTTTAATGATAAAGAGGAAGAAGCTTTTCAATTTGCACTATTGGAAGAAGAAGCAAAACGAAGTACCGAAGTAGTGCTAAGTCTCGGAGAAGGAACTGAAAAGCGAATTATTGTTGGAATCGATGGAGGAGGGCGTGCCTTTACCCGTCTCGCCCGGCAACATGATATGTTACCGGATGAAACATTGGGTGAGGAAGGATACCGGTTACTGGTTTCTCCAAACCTGGTGTTAGTATCAGCCAATACCACTCGCGGAGCTTTTTACGGAGTACAAACTCTGCGCCAGTTATTCCGGACACAGCGGGTTGTTGGTTCTGTCCCATCTCTTAAAATCAAAGACTGGCCTGATCTGGAAATTCGCGGTATGATGGATGACATCAGTCGCGGGCCGGTTCCCACCAAAGAATATATGCGCCAGCAGATCGAACGTATGGCAGGCATGAAAATCAACCTGCTTACCTACTATACCCAGGATGTGGTAAAAACCGAAAGCCACCCCTCATTTGCACCCCCTGGTGGCGCTTTAGATATAGAAGAATGGGCGGAACTGGCTGATTACGCCAAAAAATTTCACATTGATTTAGTGGGAAATTTCCAATCATTCGGACATTTTCAAAATATACTAAAGCATCCGGAGTACGCACATCTGGGTGAAAGCGGATCGTTACTTTCTCCTGCTTTTGAGGAAAGTTACCAGTTGCTCAGCGACATTTATCATGAAATGATCCCAGCTTTCCATTCAGAGTATTTCCATATCAACTCAGATGAAACTTTTGATCTGGGAACCGGGGCTTCCAAAGCGATGGTAGATTCACTGGGCAAGGGAGTGGTATATGCAAATCACATAAAGCGTATATACGACATCATCACACCTATGGGAAAAAAGATTATGATGTGGGGCGATATTGTACTTAAACACCCCGAAATCCTTGAGTTGCTTCCGAAAGACATTATTATGGTTACCTGGGGATACGACGATATGGATGATTATTCGCATATGATTAATCCGTTTAAAGAAGCAGGTTATTCCACCCTGGTTTCTACAGGAATCCTGAATTCGTGGTCTGTCATGCCGGATTTCAATGTAGCAAAAGGGAATATTGAAGGATTTGTAGCAGAGGCAAAAAAGCAGGAAGTATTGGGTATGCTAAACACCATTTGGGATGACGGCGGGTTCGCGCTGTTCTCCAAAGATTGGTACGGGGTAGCATATGCAGCGGATCAAAGCTGGACCAGCAATCCCGGGGATAAAACGTACGACGCGCGGTTTAACCGGGTGGTGTATGGAGGTACCAATAACGGTTTCTCAAATACCATTCAGACCCTGAATGAGCTCAGTTTTCTAAAATCCACAGAGAAAATGAATGAAGATGTTCT
>JAKSCW010000249.1 GCA_022360375.1 Balneolales bacterium | reverse complement strand
TCCCATATCCACCCGCTCAAGTTTAAATACATCATCTCCTGTTTGGCCAATGCGTACTTTATATCCATTTACTGTTCCGCTTAAATCGGCGATCTCACTCATTAAATAAATTTCAGCAAAATTCGAAGCTGAAGGGGCACTTCCATCAATACGAATAAAAAATTCCCAGTTTCCCTCCGCACCTGTCGACGGAGTGGATAAATAGGAACGTGCAGCTTCATTATCGTTAAGCCTTAGCACATTATTACCATTTAAGTTAAAAATCACAAAGTTTGAATTTGCTCCGGACCATGCCGGGTTGTTTGTGAAATCCCCATCCGAAAAATCATCCTCAAAAACCTGAGCCGTGGCAAAAATGGGGAAAAAGAGTGTCACTATGAGAACGTTTATTTTCATGTAACCCAGGATAGTTGCTTAGAATTATTTTAGCAACTAAAAATCAAGTACTTAAACGAATCTCTATATATAATAAAAGAGGGCTAGAGGAATTTCCACCTCTAGCCCCTGGAAGGACATTGGGAGCACTACTACTCCCAAGGCAATGATTGTCGTCTCTATGCTTATAAGTGAGACAGATTCTATCGGAACTCCTTACAGTTTTTTTGTATTTTTTTTGAGATAAATTTTACAAATCCTAAGCCCTTTATATTCTATGCTTACATCTCGTCCACTTCCATTTTATGATGATGAATTAAACAGCGGGTTCATGAAATTGGAAGGAATTCTGCGTCTGGAAGGAGATCATATAAATATTGAATTCCAACGAAAAGACTCCATCATGGAAGTAATCAAGTCTGGGGTTAAAAGCCTGAACATCCCATTAACTGACCTGGAGATGATTGAATACAAAAAAAAGCTGGGCGGTGGACGGGTTATTCTTTATGCTAAACGGGCGGTTACTTTTGAAGACTTCCCCGGTGGCGAACTTACAACCCGAACGCTGAAAATTAGCAGAAAACATAGGGATATTGCAGCAAGCCTGGCTTCGAATGTAAACCTGATTCTTTCCGAGAAGAAGCTACGTGAGTTAGATGAGGGCACTGAATGAGCTTCGCTTATAATTACGACATCTACGACACGGAAGACCCATCTCTTCTCAAAACTGTAAAAGGAGTACTCAGTATTGAAGGTGATGAATTGCTGTTTGAATACAAGCTATACGATATGATGGGTACTGTAGTAAGTACGCTGAACAAGTATTCCTTCAGTGTGAATTACCTGAATAAAGTGATGTTCAAAAAAGGATTATTCGGGAGCAAACTGCTCATTGAAACCACAAAATTGGTATTCCTGGAGCCCTTACCAGGAAGCAGCCAGGGAAAAATCACACTGCGGATTAATCGCGAAGACCGAGGAAGTGCCCAGGAATTTGCTACTAAATTAAATATCGCCCTTACAGAGAGAAAGTTGAAGGAATTGGGGGATGATTCTTAGTCCCAGATAATTCACTAGTCATTCTGAGGGTACTGCCGATGAATCATCGCTGTAGAATTTAAACGTTCAATGGCCTTTGCTGCTTTCTGTTTTATGGCAGCAGTTTTCAATTTTTTCTTTTTTATCTGGTAAAGAAGATTGAATCAGGAGTGAAATTAAATTGATCCTGATTATTCCATATAACCCTTCTTCACGAGCAACTCTGCATTCAAAATAGCTCCACCTGCGGCACCACGAATGGTGTTATGTGCCATACATACAAAACTTAGATCAAATACCTCGGCTTCTCGTAACCGGCCCATATGTAATTGCATGCCATTTTCATGATCGGCGTGCAAGCGCGGTTGTGGGAAACGCTCTTCTTCGTGCAGCTTAATCACTTCTTTAGGAGCAAAAGGAAGTTCCAGGTGAGCAATTGGATTTTCAAAAGTCAGAACAACTTCTTTCACTTCTTTTATAGAGGAAGGCTTGTTTGCCAATTTAACCGTAACCGCTGCCATATGGCCATTTAATGTAGGAACACGGGTACAGGTTGCCTGAACGGGGTAACCAGGAGTTTTCAATGTGCCACGATCAAGTTTGCCCAGCAGTTTCTGTGTTTCGGGGGCAATTTTGGGCTCTTCACCCGATATAAACGGTACCACATTTCCAAGAATATCCATGCTCGGCACTCCGGGATATCCAGCACCGGAAATCGCCTGCATAGTTGTTACTACCATCGCTTCAATGCCGAAAGCATCATAAATGGGTTTTAATGCCAACGAAAGAGGAACCGCCACACAATTTGGATTAGTTACAATCCATCCGGAACCATCTTCAGTAAAGGTTTGTGTTTTGATTAACTCTATATGATCCGGATTCACTTCAGGAACTAACAAAGGAACTGTAGGGTCCATACGATAATTCTTTGCGTTGGAGATCACCGGAATACCTGCCTTTGCAAAAGCACCTTCTATTTCCCCTGCTACGCTTGAATCCAGGCCAGAAAACACAAAATCAACGTTTCCAAATTCAGCAGGGTCACAATTTGCTACCGTCATTTCTGCGATATAATCAGGAAGTGCAACATCTTCAATCCAGTTTGCAGCGTCTTTATATTTTTTGCCCGCTGACCGATGTGAAGCTCCAAGAGCTGCAATTTTAAACCAGGGATGGTTTTGCAATAATCGAATAAATTTCTGACCAACAGCGCCGGTAGCGCCTAAAATTCCAACGTACATGGATCAATTAGAGAATTAGGAATGAGTGAATTACAGATCGAAAATACCATTCTTAAATTTTAATTCTTAATTGATAATCATGATATCAGTATTAGCCTCAAACTTTTAAATATGTGGCCTATAAAAGATTTGGCAAATCTTTATCTTCTGCCCTCATTCTAAATTTCAAGAAGTCTTTTCATGTCAAACCTGGACAGCCTCGACAAAATTGTTTCTCTTTCCAAAGCCCGCGGGTTTATCTTCCAATCTTCAGAAATTTATGGTGGATTAAGTGCCGTATATGATTACGGTCCCTTAGGTGTAGAGCTCAAACGTAATATCCGAAATGCATGGTGGAAGGAAATGACCCAACGCCATGACAATATTGTTGGAGTTGACGCCGCCATTTTCATGCATCCAAAAGTGTGGGAAGCCAGTGGTCACGTGGCCGGTTTTAATGATCCAATGATCGACGACAAGCAGTCTAAGAAACGTTACCGCGCTGACATGATCATTGAGCAGTACATCCTGAAGTTGGAAAAAGACGGTAAGACTGACAAAGCTGCCGAACTGCAGGAATTACTTGATACTTCAGGAACCCGCAAAAGCTTGACGGAAGACCTTTACGACATCATCATCCAAAATGAAATTAAAGCCCCGGATTCGGGTGCTTTCGATTGGACGGAAGTACGCCAGTTTAACCTGATGTTCAAAACCGCATTTGGTGCCACGGCAAGCGAAGATGATGCAGTATATCTAAGACCGGAGACTGCCCAGGGAATTTTCGTGAATTACAAAAATGTACTCGATACTTCCAGAGTAGCGGTTCCTTTCGGGATTGCCCAAACCGGAAAAGCCTTCCGAAACGAGGTAGTTGCACGCCAGTTTGTATTCCGTATGCGTGAGTTCGAGCAAATGGAAATGCAATATTTCGTGGAGCCGGGAACCGATGCTGCTTCATATGATGAATGGAAAGAAAAGCGAATTGACTGGCACAAACGCATTGGAATCCGGGAAGAACATCTTCGCTTCCTCGATCATCCACAGGATAAACTTGCCCATTATGCATTGGCAGCCGTGGACGTTCAGTACAAATTCCCGATCGGCTGGCAGGAAGTAGAAGGCATTCATAACCGTTCTGACTTCGATTTAACTCAACACCAGGAATATTCCGGAAAGAAACTCGATTACTTCGACCAAAAGCAGAATAAGCGGTACGTTCCTTATGTGATTGAGACCTCTATTGGTTTGGATCGTTGCACGCTCATGGTTCTTTGTGATGCTTATCGTGAAGAAGAAGTAAACGGGGAAAAGCGAACCGTTTTGAAAATGCACCCGGAACTGGCCCCAATCCAGGTTGGAGTGTTTCCATTGATCAAAAAGCCTGAACTGCAGGAATTAGCCCGTAAGATTGAAAGTAGTCTCAGGGAAGATTATGCGGTTCAATACGATGAGACCGGCTCTATAGGAAAACGCTATCGCCGGCTGGATGAAGCAGGAACCCCATTTTGCATCACCGTTGATTTCGATGGACTGGAAGACAACACCGTTACCATACGCCACCGGGATGATATGAGCCAGGAGCGTATTTCAGTGGAAAAAATCGCTGAAGTGATTAAGGATGGTATGAAAGATTGGAATTCCAATTAGTAGTTCAACAAAATCCACTCCGAAATACTTTCCAGGAATCCATCTACAAACTCTTTGGGCAACGTTGCATATTCAGTTACCATGCCGGTATTTGCTGGTTGAAAGAGATGATTTGCTTCTGAAAACCTAACACTCGAATAATCTAAGCCCTTAGCCTGTGCAACTTCCTCGTAAACGGTAGCATTCTGATCTACAGTAACCTGTGTATCTTTTTCTCCAAAAATTGCTAACGATGGTACCCCGGATGCTACTAAATCCGGAATTGGGTCATAATACAGTAATGACCGCATCTGCGGAGTTCGAAAAGTTGTTGTAACCTGGGCATTAAATTGTGCCTCAGCAAATGCGTCAATATCTTTAATATACGCTTGTTGTGCTGCAGGAAGTTTAGAGATTTCCAGCTCTACCAGTTCTTTATACGCCATTTTTAAATCATCCCAGCCTTCATCTTTTCGAGAGGTTTCGTACGCCAATTCCTGGAATTCAAGGGTTGGGGCAATATCTGCTTCTGTTTTCCCCATCATCGTTTGCATAACCACAATCTGCTCGCTTATTACATCTTTAATCGGAACCATGGTTGCAGCCATAAATACAATACCGTTCACCCGTTCGTCCTTTGAAACTACTTTCGTTGCAACAGGACCGCCCTGGCTATGCCCCAATAGAATAAACCGATCATATGTGCGCTCAAAATGACTCATAATTGCACTAACATCGGATGCCAGGTCATCCAGTGTAGCGTCTGTAAAAACGCCGGAAGAACCACCAATGCTTCTGTCATCATATCTGAAGCTTGGTATCCCTTCCTGGGTCAAATGATCCGCGATAATCTTAAAGGGCTTGAAGCCAATAATGGTTTCGTCTCTATCCTGGGCACCACTTCCGGTAATCAAAATAACCAAGGGTTTCCCTGTTTCTGTTTCCGGTTCAGAAAGTGTTCCGGCTATTTGAATATCTCCATTGTTTATCACCAATTCCGTTTCCTGAGACCAAGCCGATCCAGCCACCATTCCGCTAATAATAATTGAAAGGATTACAGTTTTCTTCATTGTTCCGGGTTTGCTTCGAGTTGTTTATAAATAATGAAAGAGTATATGAGGGGAACTCCGGCAAGTATTGAGACTAAAATGATGACGAAATATTCACTTCCTGTGGTGAACCCCAACCATGGAAAAATCAAAAAGATGATTCCTCCGATAATCCAGAGTTTGCTTCCTAACCGGTGAGTTCTTTTCCAAACCTCCGGGCTTTCAAGTGTCCATGGAGTCCGGATTCCAATAAAATAATTGGGCTTAACAGAATTGATGTAGTTCCCCACGATTACCAGAAGTGCCCCAACAGCCATTTGTACATATACGCTTATGTTGGCAGTTTCTCCTAACGAAGCAGCCATAACAAATGCATAGATACCAATCATAAAAAGAGACATGAAAATGCGTATAGCAGCTATTGGTTTTTGAACCGATCGTATCTTCTTTTTAGGGTCAATTGAAGGCAGAAATATCAATAACAGGTATATTCCTAAACCAATTGAAGGAATCATAATGGCGTTTATCCATTTTGGTCCCCAATCATCTGCTTCACCTGCAGCATTGAAGTGAGTTGGAACCACCTCCGGTAAGTCGTCCCACAAAATTGCTGAAGCAACAAAAGGGGCTATTAAAAGCAACACAACAAACCATTCTTTTTTTATCGTTTCTATAAACATGACACTATTTTTTATCAATTAATTTGAATAACCATTGTGTGGCCTCTTCTAACACTGTTGTATCCAGGGAGTAAAGAATGAACTGACCATTCCTTTCTGTAGACACCAATCCGGCTTGCTTCAATAAATCCAGGTGATGAGAGATACTAGGCTTACTTATCTCAAATGCTTCTGCAATTTCACCTGCAGTCAAATCTTCTTCCTTCAACAAATCAAGGATTTGTCTTCGGGTGGGATCATTAAGGGCTTTAAACAGGTTATTCATTTAGATATTTAGGTAATTGTCTAAATATAATTGAAAACCAGTACTACTCAATAAAAAATTTGTTTCAATCTAAATCATCCAATTGAATATTCAGCGCTTTTACGCTTATCTGAATTTCAATCATCATCATTCCAAGTGAGATAAGGAGCAGTATCAAGCTAATTCCAAAAAGGATTTTACCCAGAACGATCCATCCTGCAAAAAGAGCGACCATACAAAACACGGATAAGAAAAGAGAGGCAATACCCATCAATTGCATGTCCTTAATCAATTGCACTCGTTTGTGAAGGTTATCAATTTGCGCTTTAGCTGCTTTATCTCCTGTTTCTTTATATCGCCGGTGTAAGGTTCTAATCAGGTTAGCAATCGATAGAAAACGATTCGTGTACGCCAATAACAGCAAAGAAATTGCTGAAAAAAGAAGTCCTGGAGTGGTAAGGGTTAATTCCATAAAAAAGCCATCTAACAATGGCTTAAAATATTAAATCTTTAAATAGTTATTGTGGAATTCCAATAACACCACAACCAATTCGTGGACCGGAATCACCTGAAGGTTGAGACACTAAATCATCTTCTCCGGCATGAACAACCACACCACGACCCACAATTTTTTCTAAAACAATCACCTTATCTACATAATTCCTTATTCCAATGCCTTCTTCATTTACTTCAAGATTTCCCATAGCGCCCATGTGACGATCTAATATATGGGGAGCTGCATGTTCCATTCCATCAGGATTAAAATGTCCTCCGGTGGCTGAGCCATCATCTGCTGTGCAATCTCCATATTGGTGAATGTGAAAACCGTGTTTTTCACCCGTAAGTCCGGTTACTTCTGCTGTCACCTGAACTCCTTCTTCTACTTTCTCAAAATAAACAGTACCAGATACTTCACTGCCATTAATTGCATGTATTACAGCAACTAATTTTTCATAACTGGCATCGCTCTCCATTGCTTTATGAACTTCTTTTTCCTGGGTACAACCAGCTAAAACAATTAAAATGGAGAATAATGTAAAGAGCTTTTTCATTGTTCAGATCGATTAATCATTAATTTGTTGAGGTAAGGACTTTTACACGAAATTCGTTCAGTGTTTGAAGTCCTTTTACCATGAATTTGTATTCCTCCGGATACTCTTTTTGGAATGCTTTTATGTGTTTTCGTTCGTTGGCGTTTTGAAAGATCAGATTTACTTCTTTAAAAAGAATACTTGTGAATAAACTCAATCCAAAATAACCCAGAACATATTCCCCGGGAACCCCCAGGAACCATAAAGTCAAAGAAACAATCGTCCAAAAAAATGGGAAGAGAACTAAGGCCAGAACAAACTTAATGGAAGCATCAAAGGCGTGATCCTTAATTTTATTCCGAATCATATTCCGTATCGGCAGATAAGGCAGCATATTGTTCAAAAAACTGAACAAATAAAAAGGAAAGAACAGAATCATTACCCAATTGAAATTTTTCTTTATGAACAGTTTTCCTGGTGAAATTCCGTGTTCTTCCCCCTTTTCATAAAGTTCTTTCCCTAACTCAACTTCTTTCTCAGAAAGAATGCCCCTGGCGTTTGAAATATGTTCATTCACAACTTTGGGATTATTAAACTTTAAAGCGTCAGGTTCGAGTTCTTCCCAAAGAATTTGGTGAACAGGATAATGCTCCGGGTTGGGTACGTGCATTACTGTTTTTTTCATTCCTTCAGCTACTTTTGCTTTAAGTTGATCAGCAGCTTCCCGCTCATTTTCTTTATAAATCTCTTCAAATTCACTGACTTCAATCGCCTCCCCGAATACAATTCGCACATCATTTCGTGAGTTCCGGTGTGAAGTATAATTCAAGCCTACAGGAACTACCTGTAGTCCCATATTCCAGTCTTCATGAACTTCCGCATCAAATGCGATTCGGGTAAAACCTTTACTAAGTGGTCGTATCCTTCGTTTTAAATCATGGTTAGCTTCCGGAAAAATCAGAATGGCATCGTTGCGTTTCATATAGCCAATACATTCTTCAAAAATGGCTTTGTTTTTGTTTACCGAACTGAACCCATCCCGTACCCTGTATACCGGAAGCATATTTAAGCTTCGAAGAAACTTCCCCATTAACGGTGGATTGAATGCCTGCGCGCGGGTAAGGAAATAAATAAAAGGTTTAACATGCGTCACTACTAAAAGTGCATCCATAAAAGAATTCTGGTGATTGGGCACAAAAAGAATGGGGGAATTCCCGGGCAGATTTTCCTTGCCTTCAATAATGATTCTTCGATAAAAAAGATGAAGCCCAAATTTTACCAATGGGTACCGGAACATCTGGTACCACAGCCAATTCTTACGCATTCCTGAATACTTTAACTAACGTTGTTTTTCCTACTGACCAATACCAGCCCAAAGCAAATCCCATAATTATGTGCCAGATGCCCCACCAGGCGGCAATCAGGGCCATTCCACCGAGTCCTTCAAAAAAATTGAAAATAAGCAGCAGTCCCAGCCCGGAATTCTGAATTCCTGTTTCAATAGCAATAGATTTTTTGTCTTCGAGGGAGAGCTTCAAAATTGCTCCTATACTATACCCTCCAACCAATGCCCAGGCATTATGAAGAAATACAAAGCCAATTACATGATGAACGTAAGTTAGAAAGTTATCGAAATTCAGCATGAAGGTGATAATTACAAACGCTGCAAAGAAAACTATCCCGAATATTTTGATA
>JAKSCW010000586.1 GCA_022360375.1 Balneolales bacterium | reverse complement strand
CAAAAAAGATTTAACCCGTGACCAGTTTTTAGAACATGCCTGGGAGTGGACACACAAGCACGGAGGCATCATCCTCGAACAGTTGAAAAAACTTGGAGCCAGCTGCGATTGGGAACGCACCGCTTTCACTTTAGACCAAGACTATGCTGAAAGTGTAATTGATGCTTTCATTGATCTGTACCGAAAAGGTAAAATCTACCGAAGCGCCCGGATGATTAACTGGGATCCTACGGCCAAAACAGCCTTAAGTGATGAAGAAGTTATTTACAAGGAAGTAAACTCAAAGTTGTATTACATTCGCTACCAGGTTGCAGGTTCCGAAGAATATGTAACAATAGCTACTACCCGGCCCGAAACCATTCTGGGAGATACAGCAGTATGTATTAATCCAAACGATGAGCGTTACACTCACCTTCATGGAAAGAAAGCTATTGTGCCACTGGTAAAACGCGAAATACCCATTATCCTGGATGAGTATGTAGATATGGAATTCGGAACAGGATGCCTGAAGGTAACCCCTGCTCATGATGTGAATGACTACGAATTGGGCGAAAAGCATAACCTGCCAACCATTAACATGATGAACCTGGATGGCACTGTTTCTGAAGAAGGTGAATTGTATATTGGCCAGGACCGGTTTGCCGTTCGAAAGCAAATAGTTAAAGATTTGGAAGCGGCCGGAAACCTGGCTGAAGTTGAGGATTACAAAAACAAAGTAGGTTACTCAGAGAGAACCGATGTGGTAATTGAACCTCGCCTTTCACTTCAATGGTGGTTGGCAATGAAAGAAATTGCCCAACCCGCATTGGAAAATGTGATGGACGACAACGTGGAGTTCTTTCCCAAAAAATTCAAAAATACCTACCGCCACTGGATGGAGAATGTTAAAGATTGGTGTGTGAGTCGCCAGTTGTGGTGGGGGCATCAAATCCCCGCATTCTATTTTGGTGAAGAGGAACACGAATATGTAGTTGCCAAAACCCTGGATGAGGCCTTAGAATTGGCCCGGGAGAAATCCGGCAATCCAACGCTTTCCGTGGATGAATTAAAGCAGGACGAAGATGTTTTGGACACCTGGTTCAGCTCATGGTTATGGCCTATTTCTCTGTTTGATCCTGCATTTATACGAGAGTACCAAGATCGCACCCCAAATGAAGAATTAGAATATTTCTTCCAACGCGCGAACGAGGGTGATACCTATTCTGAGAACCAAATCGGGAACAGTACCTTGGTTACTGCACCGGAAATTATGTTTTTCTGGGTGGCGCGAATGATTATCTCCGGGTACGAGTATGTGGGCAATAAGCCATTCAACAATGTGTATTACACCGGAATTGTTCGCGACAAGATTGGCCGGAAAATGAGTAAAAGTCTTGGGAATTCTCCTGAACCGCTGGACCTGATTACAAAATATGGTGCTGATGGTGTTCGCATGGGAATGCTGTTCGCCACCCCTGCGGGGAACGACCTCCCCTTCGACCCGGCCATTTGTGACCAGGGTAAAAAGTTTTCAAACAAGATTTGGAATGCATTTCGCTTCTTAACCATGAACATGCAGGAAGGAGTTGAATATAATCCAACACTGGAATTCGACCAGGAGAACCTGGTTGATCGATGGATGATGGCTCGTATTCAACAAACTATAGCTGGTGTTGATGAAGATTTCAGGAACTTCAAGCTCAATGACGCCCTTAAAAAAGTTTATTCATTGATTTGGGATGACTTCTGTGATTGGTATATCGAATTGGTAAAACCACAAAATTATGGTGATCCTTTTGATCCCGCGAAAATGAATGTGGCACTTGGCTTCTTTGAAGTATTGATGAAACTACTCCATCCATTCATGCCATTTATAAGTGAAGAAATCTGGCAATACATCCAGGATCGATCCCGTGACGAAGCTTTGTGTATCAGCAACTGGCCGAAATACAATGCGGAGCTCTATACTACGGACGATTTGGATGGGTTTAAGCTGTTTCAATCTACCGTTTCTGCCATTCGGAATATCCGTGCAGAAATGGAACTATCTCCTAAAACGGAACTTGAGGTGCTTATTAAAACAACCCATAAAGAAACGGCTTCATTATTTAACGAAAATATTTGGATTTTGAATCAACTTCAGGAGTTCAAATCCATTGAGATAGGAACTTCAATCAAAAAACCCAAGGCATCTTCATCCGCATTGATTGACGGAAACGAATTGCATATTCCCCTTGCCGGATTAATTGATGTGGACAAAGAGAAAGACCGAATTGAAAAAGAAATCACCCGAATTGAAGGCTGGCTGAAAGGGGTAAATGGAAAGTTGGGTAATTCCAATTTCGTAGATAATGCCCCGGAAGCAGTAGTACAGAACGAGCGAAATAAAAAACGCGATGGAGAAGCAAATCTGGCTAAACTCCAGGAGCAGTTGAAAGACTTCGAATAATCTATGAAAACCTTTTCTCTTCAACCTGAAGAACCTCAGCAATCTCCGGATTTCCTGAAAGGTTTGAACGAACAACAATATAAAGCAGTGACCACAACCAGTGGGCCTCTTTTAATTGTTGCGGGAGCAGGTTCCGGAAAAACACGGGTACTTACCTACCGGATTGCATACCTGCTTCAGCAATTCAAAGCTGCTCCCCACGAAATTCTGGCCTTAACCTTTACAAACAAGGCAGCAAGAGAAATGAAGGAGCGCATTAGCGCACTGATTGGAGACAAAGCCAATAAACTTTGGATGGGAACCTTCCACTCTATCTTCTCAAAAATTCTTCGGTTTGAAGCAGAAAAAATCGGTTTCGGAAAAGACTTTACCATATATGATACCAGCGATTCTGAAACGGTAATTAAACAAATTCTTCAGGAACTGAATTTCGACCCTAAAGAAATCAAACCGAAAACCATCCGAAATAAAATCAGCGATGCAAAAAACCAGCTGATTAATGCTGATGTATACCAGGAACGCTTTGTAAGTTCAACACTGGATGATATCACTGCGCGCGTATACGCTATTTATAATGTTCGGCTGGCAGATAGCAACGCCATGGACTTTGACGATTTGTTGGTGAAACCGATTCAATTATTTGAGGAACATCCTGAGGTGTTGGAAAAATACCAGGATCGATTCAAGTACATTTTGATTGATGAGTACCAGGACACGAACCATGCCCAGTATACCGTAACCAGGATGCTTGCTGCCAAGTACAAAAACATCTGCGTGGTTGGCGATGACGCCCAAAGCATCTATTCCTTTCGGGGGGCGGATATTTCAAATATTCTGAATTTCAAGGAGGATTACGAAAACGCACAACAAATCCCGCTTGAGCAAAACTACCGCTCAACCCGCTCTATCCTGCAATGTGCCGATTCCGTGATTAAAAAGAATAAAAACCAGCTGGATAAAACACTTTGGACGCAAAAGGAATATGGAGAACCTGTAATTCTTCTTCAGAATTACGACGAACGCGATGAAGCAAACCGGGTAGCCCAGCATATCCAGGACTTAAAAATGAGGCACGGCTATCAGAACAACGATATGGCCATTCTGTATAGAACCAACTACCAATCGCGTGTTTTTGAAGAGGCATTGCGACGCCATGACCTTGCCTATCAACTTATTGGGGGCCTCTCCTTCTATCAACGCAAGGAAATTAAAGATGTGCTGGCCTATCTCACTTTGTTAGTGAACAAAAAAGATGAAACAAACCTGGTTCGGATTATTAATGAACCATCGCGTGGAATTGGAACCAAGTCCATTAATGATTTACGAACGCAGGCGAGGCAACAGCGCACCACCATTTGGGAACTGCTGGATCGAATTGAAGAAACCAATGTATATAAACCTGCAAAAGTCCGTATTCGCGAGTTTGTGAATATGATGAATGGCCTTAGCCAGGATCTGGAAAACGGCCGCTCTATTACTGATGTGACCCGAAGTGTACTTGAACAGTCTGGATACATGAAGGCGTTGGTAGAAGAAAATTCTCACGATTCCATGATGAGGCGAGAGAATATTCTTGAATTCCAGAATGCCATTTCTTACTACGAAAAAGGAAGCCCTAATGCCTCGTTAAGTGCTTTCCTGCAGGAAATTAGTTTGATTACTGATGGGGATAAAGTCGATGAGAATAAACCTGCCATTACATTAATGACGGTACACGGTTCTAAAGGATTGGAATTTCCAGTGGTGTTTGTGGTTGGTTTAGAAGAAAACCTGTTCCCGGTTGGAGCCAGAGATGGCTTTGATGCAGATATTGAAGAAGAACGACGATTATTTTACGTAGCTATTACACGGGCAGAACAACGATTGTATTTCAGTTACTGCCGGACACGCTTCAAATTTGGTGAAGAACAACAACAACTGCGCTCAAGATTTTTAGATGAAGTAGATGCGGGGGTAGTACGTACAGAAACCGGGGCAACCATCACCCAGAAAAGAGACCGGTTTAGTACTAAGAAGGAGGAAGCAAAACCGGATCAACACACCACCTATGTTGAATACGATTGGGAAGCTCCAAAAACAAGTAAAAGATCAGGTTCGTCGGCGGGAACAATTCATTACGAATACGATTCAAATAACGATCCCTTTCAAGTGGGGGCACTGGTTCAACACACAAAATTCGGTCCCGGAAAAATCATAAGTCGCTCAGGATTAGGAATGGATGCGAAAGTTGTCGTATTTTTCAAAAACCGAGGACAAAAGAAATTAATGTTGAGGGCGGCCCCTCTTCAAATCATCGAATAGAAGGACGGATTATTATGGTACGGAAAGCATCACTTTTACTAGTGATGGCGCTGTGTTTCTGGTTAGCAGCTTTTGCGCAGCCCGTATTAACACCTCAGAACGTAGCTTTAGGTGGTGGTGGGAGCACATACATTACCGATTATACCGCCAACTTTTATAATCCTGCAAATCTGTTCATTTCTGATCGCACCCGGAATATTGATATTGGTTTTCTTATCACCGGTACTTTTTTCAATGGGGTACAGAATTTTTCTGACCTGAATGAACAGGGTAATAATATCCGGGACTATATCTCTGCGTTTAACCCGGGTGCATATACTATTTCTGTTCCGGAGAGAAATTCAATCGTAGAAGACAATTACAGGAGGAACAGAAGTACTTCTTTACACCAAACACGATTGGATATTACCCTTCTTGGTTTGAAAGTAAGAAATGATAAACGAGCATTATCTTTTGCCGTTCGGAACCGGATATCTTCAAGTTTTGAAGTTGGAAGAGGTTGGTATTCTCTTGAAACCCAGGAGAAAAATAATGAACAAATCCTTGACCGAACGCTGATTCATCGCTACCAATCCTTGTATGAAGCCTCCCTGGGCTATTCTGAATCGTTTCAATTTTTCACTGATATGACCCCGAGATTGGATGAATTCGTTATAGGGGTTGCTCCAAAATTGGTACTGGGAGGTGCTTATCAAAATGCGAGATGGAAAAACAGATACGTGGATCGTGGAGACGGCAGTTATACACAAATCCAGGAATTAGAATATGCTGCCTCTGGTAACTTCGGGAATGCTACTCTCGACTACCTGAATGGAACACCTGCTGAACAGGCATTAACCACAAATATAACCGACGATATTTTTGACATTCAGGGTATCGGAGCCGGTTTGGATATTGGGTTTACCTATTTAATTACATTAGGAAGTGACCTTTCCACCCTTTCGGAAACGGAACAGCGAACCCAAAAATCACTACGGATAAGCTTTTCGATAACCGATATTGGCTTTGTGTCTTATTCCGAAGATGTGGTTTCAAGTAACATGAATACAGATTCTACAATTGTTGCATCCCTTCCCGGTTTATTAAGTTCGGAAGCATTTGTTGGAGCACCCGGTCAATTCCTGGGTTTTGTTGATCAGTATGGGCAATCAAATCCTATTTTGGCAAACCCCGCAGAAGTGGGTAGAGAAAATGTACTACTCCCCACTGCCATGCATGCAGGCATACTTTTTGAATTAAACCGAATAAAACTACTTGGAGATCTGAGCATTGGCCTGTCAAACAATGCTTTTAATTCCACTAAACTCGTTGCATCAGCCGGGATTGAACTAAGACCTTTCAGATTCCTCCCGATTAGGGCTGGTACCCAATTAGCAACTGAACTACCTAGCTTTTTTAGTTTCGGAACTGCCTTAGAAACAAAATACTGGGACCTTTCTGTGGCCACTCAATTCCTTTCCCGCACCTTCACAGAGAATCCCACGCTTTCCGGAGCTACAGTAGCGACTCTACAGTTTCATTTTTAAGGACTGCCAGAATGCCCTGCATTATGACAGGGTACGTGACTCTTTGATCGCTATACAATCGTTGGCTTTGTATTTGCCAATTATACAGAAATTAAAAAATAGGTTTAAAAGCATTAATGAGAGCAAGATTTTCTTTAGACGGCAGTTTTGAACAAGACGATGACTTGTTTGACGATTTTGAGCAAGCCATCCCTTTAATGAGTGAAGAAGAAGAAAAAGAATT
>JAKSCW010000401.1 GCA_022360375.1 Balneolales bacterium | reverse complement strand
TGTCAAGTACCGGGGCAGAATCTGTAAAATAACGGCCTTCAATACCACCGAATACATCATTCGTAAATTCGAACAGTTCTTTTAGCTTCTTTTTGAGGACTTTGTGGTAATCGCGGCCCTGGGCGTACTTGGCGATGAGCGGTCGATCCAGGATTCCAATTTGCTCGTTCTGAGAGGGATGATGGTAACTTGCCAGTAATGAAACCACCGTCTTTGAACCCGGGACCAGTAAAGTAGGGTCAACGCGTTTCTCGAAGTTTTTTGCCATCCAGTCCATGGTGCCATGGCGATCTTCTTTTAACCATTGTTCTAATTTCCGGGCATCATCCTGTAACTGCTCTGCTTTGGCGAAACCACAGGCATCGAAACCTAGTTCGAGGGCATAATTGCGAATAAGTTGGGTGGATTGCTGCCGGTTCATCGTATCTGAAAAGATACGTGGCTTTACACAGGACTCATAATGGGGATGAGTTTATCGCCTTTCCAGGCCAAATCCTGCATGCCGCCTTCAAAAATCCGCAGCGTGCGGTAGGGGTATTTCTTCACCACAGAATAGTCGTGCGTAACCATCATTACCGCTGTTCCCCGGTTATTGATCTGCTTCAGGATTTCCATGATTTCCTTTGTCGCCTTGGGATCAAGGTTACCGGTAGGCTCATCAGCCAGCAGAATCCGGGGCTCATTAGCCAGTGCCCGGGCAATAACCACACGTTGTTGTTCACCCCCGGAAAGGTCGTTGGGCATATTTCGCCGGCGATGACTCAAGCCAACCATTCCCAGCACTTCCAGTACCCGGTTTTTTATGAATTTGGGTTTTTCTCCGGTTACTTCAAGAGCGAAAGCTACGTTGTCATACACATCGCGATCGGGAAGTAGCTGGAAATCCTGGAATACGATGCCAAGCCTCCGGCGAAGTTTTGGTACTTCTTTCATGCTGAGTTTGTTCACCGGGAAATCGGTAACGCGGACGGTTCCTGAATCGGGCACAATATCCCGGTAGAGCATTTTCAACACAGAGCTTTTCCCAACGCCGGTTGGTCCTATGAGATAGCAAAACTCTCCATTACGGAGTTTCAGGTTCACATTTCGAAGAATCTGGCGGTTTTCGAAGCTAAGAGAAACGTTACTAAGCTCAATTACAGTGTTTTCTGACATCGAAGGACAAGGGTTACTCGTGTGCTGTTATCGTCGGCGTCAACCAAGTCGAAGCCATCGTATTTTGCAACCAGATGATAGGAGGTTTGTTTCACAATTGACAGCATTTCCGATAAAGAATATGCGCGTTGAGTATGAATTTCCTTGAATCTATTGGTTACTTCTTTTGTTTTCGGGTCGAGTTCTTCAATCACAAAGGAATTCGTGTGAAACCGCGAATGCGGATCGTATTTACTGGTTCGGTAGTAGCGTAAATTCTCTTTTTCGCCTTCCACATCATTCAGGTGATCCACTGCTTCGAGCGAGTTTTTTGGTGTAGAGAAATCGAAAACCAGTAGTCCGTCATTCTTCAGCGCCTTTTGGGTATTCTCCAGGAAAAGGAGAATTTCCTCGTTGTTATGCAGGTAGTTCACACTGTCAAACACCGAGAAAATGCAATCGAATTGGGAATCGAAATCAAGATTTTGAAAACTGTTTACCCGAAAGTTTATTTTGTAATACAATTCCCTGGCCTTTTGTTGTGCAACTTTAATCATTTCTGAAGACAGGTCAGACGCCGTGAGGTTATAGCACTCCAGTTCAGCCAAAGAAAGTGAAATAGACCCGGTACCACTACCCATTTCCAACACATCAACAGGGTTGGAGTGATGAGTTTGCATAATTTCATCTATGAAATCAGCCCAGGATTCATAGTCCACATCCTGCATAATGGTATCATACAGTTCCGCCAGTTTGGTATAGATATTTGCGTTACTGGAGCCCATATTTTGTTTCTGCCAGGCGTACAGCCTGATGGTAAGCTAAGGTGAATGAGGAAGGATTTGCGAGGTTTTTACCGGCAATATCGAAAGCAGTGCCATGATCCGGGCTGGTTCTGATGATGGGCAGGCCTGCCGAGTAATTTATTCCATTCCCAAAAGAAAGTAATTTGAAGGGGGCCAGTCCCTGGTCATGATACATGGCTAAAATTGCGTCAAAATTCCTATGAGATTGATGGCCGAAGAAACCATCTGCGGGAAAAGGCCCGTGAACATTCATACCCGAATCCTGGGCTCTTTTCAAAGCCGGTTCAATAATTTCGGTTTCTTCAGAGCCAATAATACCTCCGTCACCTGCATGTGGATTTAACCCGAATACAGCAATTTTGGGTGATTCTATTCCGAAATCATATTTCAGAGAATGGTGTAACAGTTGCAGTTTTTGCAGAATAGCCCCTTCTGTAATGTTTGAGGCAACCTGCGAAATGGGAAGGTGCGTAGTTACCAAAGCCACTCTTAAAGAATCATTAATCAGCATCATAAGCACTTCTTCCACGCCTGTTTTCTCTGCCAGAAATTCGGTATGCCCCGGGATGTGATAACCTGCAAGATTTACCGCTTCTTTTGAGATGGGAGCCGTGACCATTGCATGTGCAGTACCATTTTGCAATAATTGTAAAGAGGATTCAATGGAATTCATGGCGACCCGCCCGCCCGAGGGAGATTGGACTCCCGGCTCAATATCAAACTCATCCACTTCAATGGGTAGCACATTGATGGCATTCTGGTGAATTCCATCCTCCGCAATATGAAACTCTATCGGAGAATCGACCAGGGAGTTATAATGCTCAATGATACTTACAGGAGACAGGATTACCGGGGTGGAGGTTGACAAATCAACCCCGGACAGGCTTTTAATGATTACTTCAGGGCCGATGCCGTTGAAGTCACCTATCGAAATAGCTATTTGAATAGAACCGGTTTTTATCATTCAGGAAGGTAATGGCTTCAAACGGATCAAAGCAATTATCCTTCTGCACTTGTAAGCACAAAATCTCCGAATCCTGTGGTGGCTTCAAATACGAAGGTTCGGTTATCGTATTTCCAGATCTCAATCACTTTACCATCAGTCGGGAATTGGCGGTCTTTTTCGTTAGGTGGACCATAAGATATATATACTTTGCCCTGGTCGCTTTCGTGGCCGGCATAATTTCCACGGTTACTGAACTCTTCGAAAGCATAATCAATGCGGCGGTAGTATTCGGCCATCAATTCATTGTAAATGGTACCGGGGGTTGGGTCCCGTTTATCCCAGAATTCACGGAATTTTCTTTCTTTTTCTATGGGATTACCATCTTTCATTTCCCTTAGCTGTTCTTCATCCAGAATGAACTTCAAATGATCGATCGCAATATTAAGATTTAGCAGGCTTGCAGGCATGTTTTGCCAGTAGGAACGGAAGAACTTCCTGGCTAAAGGTTCTTCAGAATCTTCTGAAGTTAACCGAATCGTGTAGGATGCATTTCTGAATTCAGAATTTGGAATCTGAACCAGGGCATAGGTGTAATCCGAATTTGCAGCCTCGATACTAATAGTCGGATCTTTCCCGGGCTTCATAACAGGAAGGGCTCCTTCCATAATATGCTCTTTTGTTAAAGTAGTGGAATATACAGATTCACCAAGGGTAGTATCGCGTCTGGCTATTCTTGCCTGGTCAATATGGAGGGTATATTCAGTCCCGGGGTCGTAATTTGGAATGCGAACCAGGGTATAAAAATCCTTACTGTACCAAACATTACTTCCAATATTGGCCAATACAAACTGTTTCGAGTTTTGCTCTTCAATCAACGCTTTACCGAGATAGATTTCTCCTGTTTTTTTCTCGTGCCAGTTTATAGCGTCAATATTTCGATTTTCAGAGTTACGGTCGTTGGTAGATTCCATAATGCTTAATTGAAGCACATAATTATATTGACCGGGATCGAGTGTGGTGGTCAGGGATCCGGAAGCATAAAATTTATTGGAATTGGCTTTCTCAAAGGTATCTGTATAAAGCGTATCAATCCAGAGATCACGGGATACAACGTTTACATCACTACTTGTCCTGGCACGACGACTTGCCCGGCCTTCAAAAATCTCTGCATTCAGGCGGGCAATGGTATAGTATTCCTGACCCTCCGGAAGTTGGATATCTTCACCAGGAGTGACTTTTTTATATGGAAGAAAATCATTATCGAACCGGAAAATAATAGACAGGTTTGTTTTTCCATCCTCGGTAGGTAGTAACACGTTATCCAGAAAATATTGCGGAGCAGCTGAACGATTTATAAGGTTAATGTAGTCGACACCCCTGTTTCGTTGAGCATATAAAGAATCGACAGTAAGAAGAAGAGCAAGAATAAAAAGTAAACGTTGTGCCATGGCTTTATTTTTGTATCTAACGTTTATAATACAGTTTGAAGCTTGTTATTAATTCCTATTTTCAACGAATAATTGTTGGAGACTATTATACAAAAACATTGAGATTGAACCTATGAGTACAAGTACCGGAGTTTGGTTGCAGAATATTATCGAAGAATTTAGAAAACAAGAAGGTATCATCCGGAAAGGGGGAGGGGATTCAAGAATTGAAAAGGAACATGCCAAAGGAAAGCTAACGGTAAGAGAACGAATTGAGCGATTAATTGACGAAGATTCTATGTTCTATGAGCTCGGGCTTTGGGCCGGATACGAAATGTATGAGGCGGAAGGCGGGTGTCCGGCCGGGGGAGTGATTACCGGTATCGGGGCTGTTTCTGGTAAAAGGTGTATGATTGTGGCTAACGATGCCACTGTGAAAGCCGGAGCCTGGTTTCCTGTTACAGCAAAAAAGAATTTAAGAGCTCAGGAAATTGCCATCGAAAATCACATTCCCTTGATTTACCTCGTCGATTCGGCCGGGGTATTTCTACCCATGCAGGATGAAATATTTCCTGATAAAGAACACTTTGGCAGGATGTTCCGAAACAATGCAGTGATTTCTGCGAAAGGAATCCCTCAAATTGCTGCTATCATGGGAAGTTGTGTAGCAGGTGGAGCCTATTTGCCGATTATGAGCGACGAAGCATTAATAGTAGATGGAACCGGGAGTGTGTTCCTGGCAG
>JAKSCW010000230.1 GCA_022360375.1 Balneolales bacterium | reverse complement strand
TCCCTCCATAATCTGCATATGATAGATATCATACAGGAGCTTGAAATTTGACAACCCAAGTTTGTTGCACAAGGCAACACCCCATTCGGTATGATCACACTGGTAATCGGCATGATCTACCTTGGAATTAAGTAATTCCATGCAAATTGTTAATTCATATTCATTAGCTTCTTTAACAACGGGCTCCAGGCCTTTGGCACAATTCTCTAAGCCTTGCTCGTCGCTTAATCCCTTTCTATTTCCTGAAAAGCAAATCACTTTGTTAAAACCCGCATCCGCAACCAGGGGAAATAATGCCGAATATTCATCCTGTAGCTTTTTATGAATGGAGGGATCGTTAAACCCGTCGGTTAAACTCAACGGTACCGAGTTGGCCATAGCGCAGGTTAACCCATATTTTTTTATGGTTTCAAAATCTTCCGGGTTTAGTAATTCGATTGACCCGATTCCTATTTCTACGGCTACCTCACATAATTCTTCCAGTGATTTACCTCCATATGGCCACCTGCAAACGGAATGCTTAAAAGTTCTTTTTGAAGAATTTTCCGATAGTTTTTCCCCAACAGAAATTGTTGGTATAGCACCAAATAATGATACCCCTGCCAGGTTTTTTAATGCTTCGCGGCGAGAAATAGACATAGTTAGTGTTTTTACATTTGGAGTTTCAATTATTGGAAGCGTTTCTATATACTAGGCCCAATAAAAATACTTTATCTGTAGAACACAAGAATTGACCGGAAGTTTATTATGCGTCTCAACCTGAAAGCGAAACAAGAAAATACCTACGACGCCATTGTTGTGGGCAGCGGAATTAGTGGTGGATGGGCAGCAAAGGAGCTCACCGAAAAAGGGTTAAAAACACTACTGCTTGAACGAGGACGTCAGGTTCGCCATGTTGTTGATTATCCCACCGCTACTAAAGATCCCTGGGAGCTTCCGTATAATAACCAATTACCCCCGGAAGAGTTGAAAGACTATCCTGTTCAATCCCGCACGGGATATGCTGTTCGGCAGGCAACCAAGCATTGGTGGGTAAAAGATACTGAACACCCGTATACCGAGATCCAACGCTTTGACTGGATGCGTGGATACCATGTTGGCGGCCGTTCCATTATGTGGGGGCGACAATCCTACCGTTTGAGCCCCATGGATTTTGAGGCGAATGCCAGGGAAGGAATCGCAATAGACTGGCCCGTTCGTTACGAGGATATCGCTCCATGGTACGATTATGTTGAACGCTTTGCTGGTATTAATGGCCAGAAAGAAGGATTACCCCAATTACCGGATGGTGAATTCCTGCCCCCTATGGATATGAATTGTGTGGAGAAAGAGGTAAAGAAACGAATTGAGGAAAACTTCACTGATCGAATCATGACCATAGGCCGGTCGGCGAACTTAACTCAAGCCCATAATGGGCGGGCATCTTGCCAATACAGGAATATGTGTATCCGGGGTTGCCCTTTTGGAGCCTACTTCAGCAGTCAATCTTCAACCCTTCCGGCGGCTACGGCTACCGGAAACCTGACCCTTCGTCCTGATTCAATTGTCACCGAAGTACTGTTCGACCCGGAAACTCAAAAAGCGACCGGAGTTCGAATTTTAGATGCTGAAACCCGGGAGTATCGGGAATACTATGCCAATATTGTGTTCCTGTGTGCATCAGCAATTGCAAGTACTTACATATTGATGAATTCTACGGAGCACTTCCCGGATGGTATGGGCAATGCTTCCGGTGAATTGGGTCGAAATATCATGGATCATCACTTAAATGTAGGTGCCTGGGGAACATGGGAAGGATTCGAAGACCGGTATTACTACGGCCGGCGACCCAATGGAATTTATATCCCACGTTTCCGAAACCTTAACGAAAACAACATGGATTTTATCCGTGGTTATGGCTACCAGGGTGGAGCAAGCCGTAGTGGATGGAAAAAGAACATAGCAGAGTTAAGCATCGGCGCAAAGCTTAAAGAAGAAGTAAATGAACCAGGCCCATGGACATTCGGAATCGGAGGGTTCGGAGAATGGCTTCCATACCATGAAAACAGAATGTATTTAACTACCGATAAGTTAGATATCTATGGTTTGCCAACCGTGGTTTTTGATGCAGGAGCAAAAGAAAACGAAATGAAAATGCGGGAAGATATGATGAACTCCGCTGCCGAAATGCTGGAGGCTGCCGGCCTTAAAGATGTAGGTACCTTTAACGATGAGCCTGCACTTGGAAAAGGTATTCATGAAATGGGAACTGCCAGGATGGGTAACGACCCTGAAACATCTGTTTTAAATAAGTGGAACCAGGTTCACGAAGCACAAAATGTATTCGTAACCGATGGTTCGTTTATGACCTCTTCGGCTTGCCAGAACCCTTCATTAACCTATATGGCATTTACCGCAAGAGCCGCTGATTACGCTGTGGAAGAACTTAAAAAAGGAAACTTATAACATGGATGTGCAGGAGAAAAATTTGATAACACGAAGAGAAGCCCTGAAAAGAGCTGCTCTGGTTTTTGGCGGTGTGTTAAGTACACCAGCAGCTCTTTCTATTTTGAGTGGATGCACGCCTGCCCGAACTTCTGCTACCGGTTTCACCGAAGAAGAACGTGCCGTAATTGAAGCAATTTCAGATATAATTATCCCTGCTACAGATACCCCCGGTGCAACCGAGGCCGGTGCTGTACAGCTTGCTGAGGATATGCTTTTTGGTATAGCTGAGGAAGAAGAGAGAAACGATTTTCTCGAAAAGCTGTCCGGTTTCCAAAAAGAAGCAGCATCTGAACTTGGAGTTTCCTTCCGGAATGCAACGGCTGAACAGCAAAAAGAATATATTACCAGACTCCATGACGAAGTTTTTGGTGGTGATACTGTTGACTGGAGTGAGCCTAAACCATTTATATGGCAAATAAAAGAAGGTATTGTTAATTCTTACTTTGCTACTGAAGTCGGGATGACCCAGGTACAACAGTATGTCCAAACCCCGGGAAGGCTCGAGTATTGTATTTCCTTTGAAGAGGCTGGTGAGGGCAATCGGGTCTGGTCCTGGTAATCTTCGATACTTGATTTCATACTTTCTTCACAAATTTATGCTAGGTAATTGATAACAGACTATCAATTGTATTGTGAGGGTATTATGGCAAAGAGAGTAGCACAAATGATCGAAGATCAGGTTCGTTTCTGGAGAATTAACCATCCAATTGAACACAAACTTCAACATAAAGGCCAAAATTTGCCGGTTATAACTATTTCTCGTGAATTTGGTGCCCAGGGTGCTGCAATAGCCCGAATTTTAGAAAAAAGGTTGGGATTTAAAGTTTGGGACAAAGAGATTCTTGAAGTGATCAGCAAAAAACTTGGTAGTGATGTTGATTATATAAAATCATTGGATGAACACACCCAAAATGCGGTTGAAGATACTATATTTGGCTTTCTGAATAGGAAAAGTACAAATCTCAATTACAGCATTTACCTGATTAGAGCTTTACAGGCCATTGAAAAATACGGGAACGCAATTATCGTAGGCCGTGGTGGCAATTTCATATGCCAAAACAGGAAAACTTTCAATGTTCGCGTTGTAGCACCATTAACCGCGCGTATTAATCACATTGCCGGCAAAGAAGGAATTAGCATAGAAGAAGCCCGGGCTATTATCTGTACAAAGGATGAAGAAAGGGCACGCTTCACCGAACACAATTTCAATAAAAATATTGACGCACCCGAGCACTACGACCTGGTTATTAATTCAGATACACTTGGACTGGAATCTGCTTCAGAATTAATAATTATAGGGTATCAGGAAAAAATCGGCCATCACATTACAGTGATGCAGGCTCACTAAAGCCAGTCAACGATATCATCTTTATGTTCAACCTCTACGAACTTTTCAAAGATTTCGTGAAGCGTGGAATCCTTCTGAAGTTCCTTTCGGCTTTCTTCATCCAGATACGCTGTAATATGCCCGTTATGCAAAATGGCGATATCGTCACAGAGGTTTTCAACCACTTCAAGAATGTGACTGGTTACAATGATGGTAACTCCTTTTGCCTTTAGTTTCCGCAAAATAGTCTTCATTCTGTCAATAGAAATCACGTCAACTGCTTCAAAGGGCTCATCCAAAAGCATTACTGTCGGTTCAACCAATACTGCGGTTACAAAAGCCAGTTTCTTCCTACTCCCGGAGGAGAGCTTGTTCACCTTTATCTTCGCAAAATCTTTTATTTCGAAGAAATCCATCAGGGAATATGCTTTTTCCAGGAATCCTTCTTTTGGAATTTCATAGATATCACACACGTATTCGATGAATTCCATGCTTGTGAATTGCTCGAATAAAAGAGGTGGTTGAAGTACCGATGAAATCTGCTTCTTGATTTCCAACTCATTTTCGGAGGCAAGGGATAACCCTTTTATTTCTATTTCGCCGTCTTCGAAGCTCAGTAAGCCTGTTAACACCCCAATTAGTGTGCTTTTTCCGGCTCCATTTGGCCCAATTAACCCAAAAATGGTTCCCTCCGGAACCTCAAGATTCAAATTTTCAAGAACCACTTTCTCTTCGTAGCTCTTTTTCAGGTTCTGTATAGAAATTGCTTTAGCCATTGGCTTTCTTTTTAGCATAATAGCGGATTGCATACACCAGTGTGAAAATACTGTATCCTAATAGCACCAATTGGAGGTTGGTCATATTTGCGAAGGCTACAAACTCACGATCGCCGCGGATGAACTCTAACATGAACCTGAGAAATGAATATCCCCCGGTATGAATGAAAAATATAAGTGGAGATTTCCGGTCACTTTGCCATAGTGTTTTGAGTACCCAAAGCACTAAAATCATCAACACAAAATCCCCGAACATTTCATAAAGCTGTGTTGGATGAAGAGGTGCACTCAGGAGGGACGCCTGGTCTACCAAACCATTTTCATAAGACCAATGCCACGCTGAACTTGAAACATTATAATTGGTTTCAAAACCTGGGATCATAGTACCGTATCTTGGAAATTGAACCCCAAAGGCTGAATTGGTTGCAATTCCATGAGCATCCCCATTCAGGAAACAACCCATTCGCCCCACAGCCTGGCCGAGCAGCAACCCTGGTGAAATCATTGCAAAATACTCGAAATAATTAAGTCTCTTTCTGCGGGTAAATAGTAACCCCCCAACCATTCCGCCTACAAGTCCCCCGGTAATACTATTCCCAGACATACTAAAAATTACGGTTGGATCTTGCATAAAAACATCCAGATTCCAGAACAGGTAGTGCGAAAGCCGTGCACCAATTAGTGCCCCAATAATTGACCAGGTTATCAGCCCATCGAAATGATCGGTATTCCCCCCATTTTTTTTTACAGTTAAGTAGGCAACATACACTCCCAGTGCAATAGAAATAAGGAAATACAATCCTTCATAGAAATATATTTCGTTCCCAAAAAGCGAAAGATGAATAGGTAACATAGTTGGGCTTTAGCTTAGAATTCGCACAAAGGTACTAATTATAGTTCACTCCAAATACGCATCAATATTCTTTTTTTGAAAAGATTTACTAATACATCCATATGGCGCCATAAATAAACGGCCAT
>JAKSCW010000025.1 GCA_022360375.1 Balneolales bacterium | reverse complement strand
TTATAAACCGGGCAACCAAAGTTGATGTCCACCAGATCGGGATTGTTATTCTCGGCTACTTTAGCGGCTCCATACATGGCTTCTTCTCGTCCGCCAAAAATCTGGATTCCCAATGGTCGCTCACTCTCAGTATAACTCATTTTATGAAGGGCAATATCGGAATCCCGAATGAGAGCCTCTGAGCTAATAAATTCAGTGTAAACGATGTCCGCACCTTTTTCCCGACAGATTTGCCGGAAGGGGGCATCTGAAACATCTTCCATTGGAGCAAGGAAAAGCGGTTTCTCAGGTAATGTAATTTCGCCGATCTGCATACTTCATCAAAAATTTATCAAAGATAAGGATTTTCAGGGGTTCCTCAGAAAAGGAATCGTTTCTGAGGTGAACTTCGGTTAGTCATTTCTTGGATTAACCGCTATATTTTTTGCACTAAAATTTAATCTCAAATTAGATAGATATGTCACTAGATACATCGAAAATTGCGGAGTACTTGGGCGATGAGGCTTCTTACCTGTTAGAGCATGAAAGTAAAACCATCAGCAAAGACCGCTTGGTACTTCCAAGTGCTGATTATGTGGATGAAGTATGGTACCACTCCGACCGAAACAGCAGAGTTCTGGGGAATTTACAATGGTTAATGGAGGCCGGACGATTAGGTAAAACTGGTTATGTATCTATTTTACCAGTGGATCAAGGTATTGAGCACTCGGCGGGGGCCTCTTTTGCGAAAAACCCCGATTATTTCGATCCGGAGAATATCGTGAAATTGGCAATTGAGGCTGGCTGTAATGGTGTTGCTTCTACGTTTGGAGCGTTGCGTTCTGTATCCAGAAAATATGCTCACAAAATTCCATTCATTGTGAAAATCAATCACAATGAATTGTTGACCTACCCAAACACGTTCGATCAAATTATGTTTGGAACCATCAACCAGGCATACGACATGGGTGCTGCTGCAGTTGGCGCTACGGTATACTTTGGTTCTGATGAATCTAACCGCCAAATCCAGGAAGTAGCAGAAGCATTTGCATATGCTCATGAATTGGGAATGGCAACGATTCTTTGGTGTTACATGCGTAACAGTGCATTCAAGGTAGACGGTGTTGATCACCATACTTCTGCAGATTTAACCGGGCAGGCAAACCATATTGGTACTACTATAGGCGCTGATATCATTAAGCAAAAACAACCAACCGTAAATGGTGGCTATAAAGCATTAAATGCTGGTGATTCGAGCTATGGTAAATTGGATGAACGCATTTACACTGAATTGACTTCCGATCACCCTATTGATCTTACCCGCTACCAGGTAATCAATTGTTTTGCAGGTCGTGCCGGTTTGATTAATTCCGGTGGGGCATCAGGGGCAAACGATTTTGCTGATGCGGTAAAAACTGCAGTAATCAATAAACGTGCCGGAGGCATGGGATTGATCTCCGGTCGTAAGGCATTCCAGCGTCCATTGGATGAGGGTGTTAAGCTATTGAATACTATTCAGGACGTTTATTTGAACGATGATGTAGATATCGCGTAACTTTTTTTCTTAAAGAAGTAGAAGCCACGCTAATCCCGTGGCTTTTTTTATATATTTGGCTTTTATAAAATTATCTATTGAGTAACGACGGAATAAATATTTCTCAGCCAGGTAATCTCATATCCAAGCGATATCTGGTGATTTCTATCTCTTTGAGTGTTCTTACTATGGCAGGGGTAATCTGGTACACATATACCCCGGGAGTACTCACTCATTTAGCTCCCAAGCGATTACCCGGGCTTGGTATTGCGTTGGTTGTTTCTTTTTTACGGGTTTGGTTCACTGCCGCAAAATTTCGGGTACTTTCTGAAGGGGTGATTAGCTGGCTTGGTTCTTTTCGAATTGTTCTCACGTGGGATTTTACCTCTGCAGTAACACCTTCCACGATTGGTGGGGCGCCCATGGCTACCTACGCCATGACTAAAGAGGGGTTAAAACTTGGTGAGGCCACCGCCATCATCTTATATAGCGTTTTATTAGACCAGATTTGGTTCGCAATCGCTATTCCCATCCTGATAATCTCAGGTATATTCTTTGAGGTAGTACCTACTGAAGTTGGTTTTGTAGGGGAAGCTTCAATGATTTTGCTCTATCTTTTTTTTCTTAGTTATGCCAGTTTACTTGCCTATGGGGTGCTCGTTAAACCAGCTGCAATTAAAAAAGTGATTAACTGGGTATTCAAACTCCCTTTTTTGAATCGATACCAGGGACGGATAAGTGCGGAAGCGGAGAAATTTGAGAGTTATGCGCATCAGCTTCGCAAAAAACCAATCAGTTTTCTGCTAAAGGCTTTTTTCTTCTCTACTATGACGTGGTTTTGCAGAATAGCACTTCCAACCATCGTGGTATTGAGCTTGCTTCCCGCACCCGAAATCCTATCGGTATTGAGGAGTCTGGCTATGAATCTGGCATTCCTTGTGGTTCCAACTCCCGGTGGAAGTGGTGGTGTGGAAGGCTTATTCGTATTATTCCAGGGTCCGCTTATTTCAAGGGAATCTTTTATCGGGCTGGCACTTTTCTTGTGGAGAATTATCAGTTACTACATCTCAATAGCAATTGGAATGGCGGCTACTACCTGGTATATCAACAAACAAGTAGTAGAAATTCAAAATAAAGAAGGTTGAATTGGCGAAAATTAAAACCCAATTTGAATGTTCGAATTGCGGAAATGTGTCTCCCAAATGGCTGGGAAGCTGCCCCAATTGTGGGGAATGGAACACCTACGTAGAAGTTCAAAATGCTTCTAACGAAGCAACGCACAAAGCTAAAGTTGCCGGGCTGGATTCTTCTGAATCACCAAAAAAACTTGAGAAAGTAGAAACTTCGGAGAAGAGCCGGTTTCAGAGCAACATTGGGGAATTCGATCGGGTACTGGGCGGTGGATTTTTGCCTGGGGCATACGTACTTATTGGTGGGGAACCCGGAGTTGGCAAGAGTACCCTTACTCTTCAAATAGCCAAAGCCAATGCGCAGCTATCTATTTTATATTGTGCTGGCGAAGAGTCTTCAGGTCAAATTAAACAACGGGCGATGCGACTGGGAGTGAACTCCGAAAACCTGCTTATCTACAACGAAACACAGGTGGATAAAATCATTGCAGAAGCCCAGAAAATAGATCCTGATTTGCTCATTGTGGATTCCATTCAAACAGTATACAGAACCGAACTTTCCAGTATGCCAGGTTCCATTCAGCAAGTGAAAGAATGTGCAGCTTTGTTTCAGCAGCTGGCGAAAAAGAAGAATATAACTACGTTGGTAATCGGCCATGTAACTAAAGACGGAGACATTGCCGGTCCACGGGTGCTGGAGCATATGGTGGATACGGTTCTTCAGTTCGAAGGGGATAAGCATTACACCTATCGCTTGTTAAGAAGTTTGAAGAACCGGTTCGGTCCGGCGCAGGAAGTAGGGGTATTCGAAATGAAAGAATCGGGGTTGGCCGAAGTTTCTAATCCTTCCGAGCTATTCATTTCTGATAAAACTGAAGGAGTGAGTGGGAATGCTATCGTATGTACAATGGAAGGTTCGCGTCCATTGTTGATTGAAGTACAAGCATTGGTAACGCCGGCTTCCTATGGAACGCCCCAACGAACAGCCAATGGTTTTGACCGGAACCGGTTGTTGCTATTACTCGCGGTTTTGGAAAAAAGAGCCGGGTTCAGTTTTTCCAATTATGATGTGTACCTGAATGTAGCCGGCGGTTTTCGCTTGAGCGATCCAGCGGGAGATTTGGGTGTTTGTTGTGCGTTGGTTTCCAGTTTAAAGGATGAGGCTATTCATCAGAAAACGGCATTTATCGGCGAAGTGGGATTGGCAGGAGAAGTGCGTTCCGTTCCAAAAATTGAACAGAGATTGAAAGAAGCGGCTAAACTGGGGTTTCAAAATTTCGTGGCTCCAAAGTCAAATCAACAGGCTGGAATCCGGTACCTGCATGAAGCCATAAAAAAAGCCCTTGGATAACTCCAAAGGCTCATAAAATTCGTGATGGACAACGAATTAGAAATTATCGCGCTGACGGCGACGCTGCTCGCGAACGGCTTTTTTCATAGCCTCACGCTTCAATACTGATGGTTTCAAAAACTGCTGACGATCCTTGTATCCATTCAGGATTCGTGAGCGTGTTACCATTTTCTTGAATCGGTTAATCGCGCGTTCAACATTTTCGTTGTCTTTAACTTCAACGCCTAGCATTGAACTTCACTTCCTTTCATTTGATTATTATTTCCCATAATTGGGGTTGCAAATATAATAAAAATGTGAGTTAATGTAATCTTAAGAATTTATGGGCATAAAATAGGTTATGGATAAAGAAAAAGAGGAAAACAAACCGGATCAAAAAGTTGAAAAAAGTCTTATTGAAGACTTGTTGGGTGATTTGATTAACCTTGACAGGGGGTTGCCTGCTACCTTCATAGGGATGATTAAATCTCCTGCGCTGGTTATAAGAAGCTATTTTGAAAACGAAAAACGCTATGTGAATCCCTTTCGGTATACCATTTTTATATTAGCCATTACGACTATGATTACTGCTTTCTTTATTGATTACGAAGGGTTTATGGAGGCTGCCATGGAAATGGGTAGTGGTTCTGAGCAGGAATTTGAAATGATGATTCAAGATATTGAAGAACAAACTGGGTTTGATGCTAGAGGGTATTTCGAAGCTCTTGAAGAATTCTCACTTGCCATAATTACCAAATTTAATCAGGTATTATACATTGTAGTTTTTGCTCCAATTCTTGCAATGGTTAGCCGAATCTTTTTCTCCTCAACATTTAAAGAGAAGTATGTAATGTATTTATATGCAGTAGGTACATATTCTGTTTTTAGCCTGTTGCTTATCCCTCTTCTAGTGCTTCAATCTTCAGTTTGGTTATTTATGTTAGTTGCAACAGTATCTATGTTGATCTATGTAATGTACGTTCAGGGAAAATTTTTGAAGCTATCTGGATTTGGGAAATATTTTCAGAGTTTTTTAAGCTTTGTGCTTGGATATATCGTTTTTGCAATAGTGCAGGCAATTATCCAATATGTGGGAGCATTCATCTTATTTATGTCAAGAAGTTGATCTACGCCATTCCTGCTTTCGTGTGGATGACTATTTAAGCGGGTTTATATAGAACTCTTCTTTCACTAATTCAGAGTGAACTCCTAACCCAAATAAAGCGAAATCATATTTCGCAGGATCGCCTGGGTCAAGGATTCGGAGTTTTTTGGTGAGTTCCAACACACTTTTCCAATCATTTTGGGTTCTTGAAAGAAGTCCAAGCGCCCTGGCCTGCCGGGCAACATGCACATCCAGCGGGATTTTAAGTTCGGCAGGAGAGATGAAGCTCATCGTACCCAGGTCGATAGCACTTTCGCGAACGGTCCAGCGGAGGTACATATACAGGCGTTTGGCGGAACTGTTCTTTTCGGGATTCGAAATATGCTTGCGAGAGCGCTGAGGCGTTTCAGGGTGAAGCTGGAAAAAACGTTCATGGAAAACCGCCATGAGTTCCCGTTGCTGGTGAACGGCTTGTAGGTGGCAGGAAGCCCAGAATTCCTCGAAGGTGCCAAATTCCTCTAAAATAGATTGCAATGCTCTCACCAGCCAGTAGATGTCCTCCGGTTTGAAGGTGCGATGTTTGAATCCCTCGAAGGTGGTTTGATCCGGATCGCTGAAATTACCAATGAATTCGGCTGGTCGGTAATTCATACGTTGGAGCAGGTCCTCCACTTTTGCGATTACAATATCCCTGCGTCCCCAGGCCATAATGGCCGCAAAAAATCCGGCTAATTCCTGGTCATTCTTTTCCTGGAAAGCATGCATGAACTGGATGGGATCAGAATCGATATATCCGGGAACTTCTACTTGTTCGACTATCGAATCCAGGTAGGGTTTCAGTTCGAGGAGTTTGTTTTTGGAAAGGAGCTTGGGCATAGCATTTATTTATTTCTGAACAAATTCCCAAAACTCTCTTGGAGTCATGATTTTGGGCTTTTCCAGTAAATCAGAAGTATCTAACAAATCTCTATCTCCGGTAATCAGTATATCCGCTTCAGCATTGATTGCAGATTGAAGTATCCATCGATCATCTTCATCACGGACTTTAATTTCTGATTCAGCCTCCGGTTTAGGTTCTACATGGTATTGGCGAAGTAATTGCTCTGCTTCTTCAGCTACAGATTCAGGCACTTTCAATTTAGTAGTTAACACCCGGTGCAATTCGGTGAGTACAAACTCCCCGGTTATCAGTTCATGGTCAGAAAGGATGAGTTGAAAAACATCTGCACTTAACCCCCTGGTGGCGAATGCACTGACTAAGAAATTAGTATCTGCAAAAACCTTCACGAAATTTTCTGCCAGATATCTTCATCGGTAAGCAAACCTTGTGATTCAGCAAAGGGAAGGATTTTGTTACGAATTTGTTGAAAGGAATCGATAGAAAGCTGGCGCCGTAATGCCTCACGAACTACTTCGCTTTTGGGTCGCCCGGAACGCTTGGAAACTGTATCAAGCATATTTTCCAGTTCATTATCGATACGTATGGAAATAGTAGTACTCATGATTTTCTGTTTTGTATTACAATGTAATACATTTGCAAATTTTAATCAATCTGCGTCTGGTACCCAAGCGGGGCGGGCTTAGGTCTGAGGAGTTTCTTTTTGGAGAGGTGTTAAAAAGTTCTCTTTTGAGAGGAAGTTAAATAATAATCAGACAGTTGATATTTAATCATTACATAACTGATTATCATGTAACTTGATGACTGGAGATAGATATGATAAAAATAAAACGAAGTCATGAGAACCATAGGTTTTTTTCTTCTATTTGTAGTTTCTGCTTTTAA
>JAKSCW010000385.1 GCA_022360375.1 Balneolales bacterium | reverse complement strand
TTTGGTGAAATCAGCCACGAACTCCTTATGATGGCAGCACCCGCTGCCCGTGGTATCGCAACTGGCGAATGGGGTCAGTTTGGCGATATTGAAGGAGCCCCGCTTACAGAGCTCCCTAAAACAAAGGAGGAAGTATTACTCATGTGGGATTGGTCCACTCCCATTATCAATGACTATTGGGCAAAAATTGAATCCGGTCGTTTCCAGGAAGAAGAAGTTGCCTATGGAATGTACGAAGGCAAAGTATGGTGGCATCTCGGGTATATACTCGATAATGAAATTCACCATCGTGGACAAGGTTATGTATATTTACGGGCATTGGGAGTAGAACCCCCGGTATTTTGGGAGCGCTAACATGAAATGCTCAGTATATATTGCCACCAGCCTCGATGGTTTTATTGCAAAACCTGATGGAGATATTGAATGGCTTGATCATCCCGATTATATCCTGAAGGATAAAAAAGAGGATTTCGGATTTTATGCGTTTATGGATTCAGTAGACGCCCTGGTAATGGGGCGTCATACTTTCGAAAAAGTACTTTCTTTTGGAGAATGGCCTTATGAGAAACCCGTAATTGTACTTTCTTCAAAAAATATTGCCCTGCCTGAGCACCTGCAAGGAAAGGTGTTACTTATGAACGGAAGTCCTGAAGAGATAGTAAAAAAATCCACTGAATCAGGATTCAGGCATTTATATATCGATGGAGGAAAGACCATACAGCAATTTTTAAATGCCGGGTTGATAGATGTAATAACCATAACCAGGATCCCGGTGCTACTTGGACAAGGTATTCCCCTTTTCGGGGAAACAGAATATGATATTAACCTGGAGTTAATTTCCTGTTCAGAGTTCGAAAACGGATTTGTGATGCTCACCTATGAACCCATTTATCCGGGTAAGACATGAAGGTCTTCGAGCGACAATCCAGGCAGAAATGCAGGGTATTCAAAACAAATGTAGGAAATGAACTGGCTGCCAGCAGACTTGTATATGTTCTTGAACACTCTAAAGGAATTGAAAACTGGAACCTCGATATGGAAGACCACGATCGGGTACTTCGAATAAACTACAGCAAACTACATCTCTTTTCGTTCGTTAACGCCCTTTCTGTTTTCGATATAGAAATTGAAGAATTGCCTATCTGGTGAATGTATAAACATTGGAGTGAACAGCGTATTGGAATTGTGAAAAGTCTTAAATGCACCACTATATTCCGGAGTTATAAAGCAAATTGCTGTATAAGGCCTTATACTTAATATTGTAATGAGTAAGTTGGCAATTCGTCAGGCACTTGAAACCCTGCATACAATTCCGGATAGTGATTGGGAAGTTATGGAAGTATTATTCCATAAAAAGAACTATGCAAAGAGCGAGCATATTCTTACAGTTGGCGAAATTGAAAACTACCTGTACTTCATTGAACGTGGAATCTTAAGATCATACGTAAACCGTAAGGATAGTGAAGTAACCCTGGAATTCTCTTTCCAGGAAACACTCTTCAGCTCTTACGATTCTTTTTTGCTACGCGCTCCCTCTCTCATCAATGTTCAGGCCATTACTGCCGCTTCACTCTGGAGAATCAATTACGATGACTTACAAAAAATCTATTCTCAAACACAATCTGGTAATTTAATTGGCAGAATGGCCGCTGAGATGCTTTCTATTGAAAAAAGTAACAGGGAATTAGACTTGCTCACCAAGCCCGCTGAACAGCGCTATCTCGAATTATTCGAAAACCAGCCACAACTTGTACAGCAGATCCCCCTGAAATACATTGCATCCTATATTGGTATAACCCCACAGGCATTGAGCCGAATCAGAAGACGTATCATTTCTTAACCTCGGTTCATTTTTTTCAAGAAAAATAGTTGTGATCTTTTTGCGTTTCAAGCTCGGTTATTCCAAAACGAATGGAAATGAAACCGTATAAACTTTAAAAGCATCATTAATTTTTAAAACCAAAAAATGAACACAATCAGATTAGGTGACGAAGCACCGAACTTTACTGCACAATCAACCGTCGGAGAAGTAAATTTTCATAGTTGGCTTGGAAATAGCTGGGGAATTCTTTTTTCTCATCCGGCTGACTACACTCCCGTTTGCACTACGGAACTTGGAACCGTTGCTAAATACAAAACCGAATTTGACAAAAGAAATGTCAAAGTTGTCGCCTTAAGTGTGGATGGGCTCGAATCACATCATGGCTGGATAAATGATATTAACGAAACACAAAATACAGCGGTTAATTTTCCCATTATTGCCGACGAGGACAAAAAGGTTTCCGCACTTTATGATATGATTCATCCAAATTCAGATGATAAGATGACAGTACGGTCGGTATTTGTTATTGCTCCCGATAAAAAGGTGAAACTGATAATTACCTACCCTGCTTCTACCGGAAGAAATTTTGATGAATTGCTACGGGTTATTGATTCCCTGCAATTAACGGCATATAAGAAAGTAGCTACGCCTGCTAACTGGGAAAACGGAGAAGACTGCGTCATTCTTCCGTCTGTAAGTAATGAGGAAGCAGAGAAACTGTTTCCAAAAGGCTTTGTGGAAGTTAAGCCCTATTTGCGTTTAACCCCCCAGGTTTAGCAGTCACTTCGAAGGCAGGCTTACCCTATTATGGTCAATCCTGCAGTTACCGCCTACACCTATGGCGTTACAGATGTGGTTGACGGAAAGTACAATATCAGGTTCCAATCTCAGTGATCTGGACTACGAAATTGTTTAAAAGTGACCGGGCCGATTTAACGGCCTGGTCACATCCGTAAAGCTTATACCGGAAGTATCATACATGATATCTTAATTGAGGATGATAACAGATCAGATAGAATTCCAAAAACTGGATAAGCGGGAACCTATTCCTTACAGCCTTCTCTTACTGGCGGACCCGTCAAGGAAAATTGTGGACAGCTATATAAACAGCTCGGATATATATACCGCAAAAATCGGGCAGCAAACAGTGGGTGTAATTGTACTTCTAACACTAACAGATAGTACCATTGAAATTAAAAATGTTGCAGTAAAATTTGAGTTTCAACAACAAGGAATTGGCAGCTTATTAATAAAAAATGCGATCAGAATTGCTGGATCTGATCACCAAAAAACCCTTTGTATAGGCACAGCCAACTCGAGTACCAGACAACTTTATCTCTACCAGAAACTAGGGTTCGAAATCTCTGAAATAAGAATGAATTACTTCAAAAAAAACTATACGGAACCCATTTATGAACAAGGTATTCAGGCAAAGCACCTGCTGGTGTTAACCATGCAAATACCCGCTAATCACAGCAACTAAAAACTGAAAACTCTCGATACAGATCGTTTTAATTTAATACAACAGCAATGAAACTTACCACCAAGAGACTTACTCTCGAACCCTTTTCAGAACACATTTTCGAAAATATCTACGAGATCTTTACAAATGAGTATGTAAGAAAATATCTGTGTGACGACAAAGTAATGACTAAAGATCAGGTGCTATCCTTTTTCAATATTAGTAAAGAAACATTCAGGGAAAAACAATATGGGCTTTGGGCGATAAAAGCGAAAAACCAGGAAGAAATAATAGGTTTCACTGGTTTATTTCATTTTTTCGAGGAAAAACAACCCCAGTTATTGTATGCCTTACTACCAAGTCATACAGGAATGGGATATGCAACTGAAGCTTCTCTCAAAGTAATTGATTATGCATTTAATCAATTAGAGTTCACATACCTTGATGCAAGCTGTGATAAACCCAACAAAGCTTCCCATATAACAGCGTTAAACCTGG
>JAKSCW010000026.1 GCA_022360375.1 Balneolales bacterium | reverse complement strand
TATATCTGGGTTTCGACGTTTTTAACCTTCATAATTTAAAAACTACTGCTTCGGCGGTAGCCTCAGAATGACTTTTCGGCCTTATATTGGTGCAAGAATAGCATGTAATCTATCCCACAAACAGGAAAAGTGACTTCTTTCTATTTACCTAATTGATTTAGGTAAAATTATTTTGCAAATTACCTAATAGAATTAGGTATAGATTCCAAAACTTCACATATGATTTCACGAGAACTAAAAGCAGCTTCCTCAAAACCAATGATCCTCTCCATTCTGAACAAAGGTGAGAGTTATGGATATGAGATCATTCAAAAGATCGAACAACTTTCAGGAGGAGAATGGGAATGGTCGGAAGCGATGCTGTACCCTGTTCTCCACCGGCTGGATGCCGATGGATTGATCCAATCCAGATGGGCTATCCTTGAAAATAGGCGGAAGCGAAAATACTATAGCCTTACACCAAAAGGTAAAGAAGCCTTACAAGTTGAAAAACAGCGCTGGATGAAAGTACATAATGCCCTGGTACGTCTCTGGGGTCCTAGCCCTCAACTATCATTTGAGTAATAAAACAATGTTTAACCTGGAAAATGCCATCAAAGAGTGGCGCAAGAAACTTAAAAAACATCCTAACCTTGAGCCTGGGGTCATTGAAGAACTGGAAATGCATCTTTTTGATAAAATCGACTCCTTAAAATCTGAAGGGCTGAGCGAAGAAGAAGCATTTAAAAAAGCTTCTGAAAAGATTCCCGGGGCCATAGATGCATTAGCTTCTGAGTTCCTGAAAGCTAAAAAGAAACCCGTAATAAAGGGGACAAGAGTTTCTTTCTGGATGCTAATGCCTAATTATTATAAAGTGGCTCTTCGGCAAATTTACAGGCAGAAAGGATATTCCATGATAAACATCCTGGGATTAGCGGTTGGCATAGCCACCACCATTTTGATAATGATGTATGTAAAACATGAGCTTACTTATGATACTTTTCATACCAACTCAGATCGTATTTACAGGCTCGTAAATATGAACCCAACCTCGGGGCAACAGGGCATAGCAAAAGTGACTGGCCCCTGGGGATTAACGGCCAATGAAAATATCCCTGAAGTAGAAAATGTAACCCGATTCGTTTTTTTTACTACCCCATTAGTGCAACGTGGCGAAAACATTAATTATGAAGTTTCTGGCTTTTATGCCGACGCATCGGTGTTTGAAGTTTTCGGATATGAAATGATTAGCGGGAATCCGGAAACCGCACTTGTAAATCCAAACTCAGTAGCGCTTACTGAACAAGTAGCAGATATCTATTTCCCGAATGAAAATCCTGTTGGGAAAGCCCTTACAATGAATGGAACTGAGTATACAGTAACCGCTCTTCTTAAAGATATTCCGGCCAATACCCATATTTCATTTCGGTACCTGGTGTCGATGTCAACTCTGAATCACCCAGACAAAGACGACTGGATACGATGGAATCAGTTTTACACCTATCTTTTACTTGCTGAAGGAGTATCTGCTGATGTAGTGGCGGATAAGTTCCAGCAACTACTTCCAACCTATATTGGTGAGGAAGCTATGCCCAGATACAAGGCCGGGATGCAGTTAATATCAGATATCCATCTTAACTCTGATTTATTCAGAGAAATCACTCCAAACTCCAATATTACCTATGTATACGCCTTCTCGGCTATAGCTCTTCTGATTCTGCTTATTGCATGTGTTAATTTCACAAATCTTGCTACTGCTAAAGCTATGAACCGGGCCAGGGAAATAGGAATCAGAAAGTCAGCCGGGGCATTACGGTCAACCCTCAGAGCTCAGTTTTTAGGTGAGTCTATCGTATATACATTTATTTCATCAGTTATTGCTATCGGACTGGCCATCGCAGCACTTTCCCTCTTCAACCAAATTACCCTTCAAAGCTTTACCATTTCCGATCTCTTAGATGTCCGGCTTGTGAGTTGGGTACTCGTTTTGATTGTTCTGATTGGAATACTGTCTGGAAGTTACCCTGCTTTTCTCCTATCCGGATTCAAGCCAATTCAGTCTTTGAAGGGGCAGATTAAATTATCCGGTAGTAGTACTGTAAGAGGAGGATTAGTGATCTTTCAATTTGCCATCACAACCGGTTTAATTCTTGCAACAAGTGTGGTAATTCAACAGCTTAATTATGTACAAAATCAAGATCTGGGGTTTGATAAGGAGCAATTGGTAATTTTAAGAATCAGAGACAACAGTCTTAGAGAGCAGGCTGATACTTTTAAAGAAGAACTTCTTCGAAATCCTGCTATCATTAATGCTTCAATATCAGCAAACTTCCCGGGAGGTACCGATTATGGGATACCCAGCCAACCTGAGGGAATTCCGGAAGATCAACGCCCTCCCATGCGAATACTTGCAGTAGATCATGAATTCATCGATACTTTTGGAATGGAAGTGGTTCAGGGCCGAAACTTCTCCAGGAACATACCTACCGATACTTTCGGCTCTGTTATCATCAATCAGGAGGCTGCAAAGCAGTTAGGGTGGGAGAATCCGCTTAATCACAGAATAGCCATAGAAGGTATTGATTTTGGACCGGCTCCCGTAATCGGTGTTCTTGAGGATTTTCACTTCAGATCGTTCAGGGAAACAATTGCCCCAATTATGTTATTTATCCCTACCACTGAATGGTATACGTACTATACGATTCGTATCTCTCCCGAAAATGTAGAAGAAAGTCTCGCCCACATACAGGATACATGGGAGAAGTTCGATCCTGTGAATCCTTTTTCAAGTATCTTTTTTGATAGCTACTACCAGGGTTTATACTATCAGGAGCAGAGTACACAAAACCTGCTCAACTATTCCACCATGTTGGCCATTATTATATCAGCTATCGGCCTGTTTGGATTAGCTTCTTTTATCACCGAAAAAAGAACAAAGGAAATTGGTATCCGGAAAGTATTGGGAGCTTCAGTGAAAGAAGTAGTATTTATGATGGGGAAGCAATTCACCAAGTTTGTAGCAATTTCCCTTCTGATTGCTATCCCGGTGGCTTATTTCGGAATGGGAAAGTGGTTGGAAAGCTTCGCCTATAAAACGAATATAAATGGGGTCACTATTCTAATTACAGCAGCTAGTGTTTTTGGAATAGCCTGGATATCTGTAAGCTACCAGTCCATAAAAGCTGCTTTATCTAATCCAATCAATAGCTTACGAAGTGAATAAATCGACCTAAACCAGGAAAATAATTTCCTTCCGAAAACCCATTTTCGTCATCCTGAACTTGTTTCAGGATCTTCCGGGCCCGGCTAAAACCTAAGGGTCAAAAACCAATCCTCCAATTTTGGATTGTGCTGCTTCACTAAGTTCCACTTCCCCTCCTTATGCCAATTTTTTAGTTGTTTCTCTCTTGCTATGGCATCAGAAATTGAATTATACTCCTCGGCGTATACAAGAATTGTTAGTTTATATTTTGAAGTGAATTCTGAGCCTTCTCCTCCTTTGTGTTGCCATACTCTTGACGTCAGACAGGATGTAACACCGATATACAGAACCGTTCTTTTGAAGTTTGTAAGGAAGTAGATATAACCTTTGCTCATATTTATGAGATAGGTTGAAAGCAAAATCCTTACAAAGATCCTGAAACAAGTTCAGGATGACGGGAGGAGGTAAGTTCAGGATGACGGGAGGAGGTAAGTTCAGGATGACGAAAAGGGGTACTTTCAATCTGAACTGGGAGCGGCTGCTCCTAAAGAGATCCTATATCTGGGTTTCGACGTTTTTAACCTTCATAATTTAAAAACTACTGCTTCGCAGGTATCCTGGGAATGGTCATAATCTCTCTTTGGCGCCCATCGATGTACCAAACACCAGTTTCATCGAAAAAAGCATCTTCCTCCAGCATGATTCTGACTTCCTTACCCCATTCTTCAATATAAGTAGCTGCGTTTAATTCGATGGAATAGGCGGTATTCAATTGAAGTGGGTAATCGCCATCTCCGGGTACTCCCCCCTGCGCATCCCACATTCCCAGGGTTGTTCCGGCTCCGTGGCCGTGAAAACCAATCGGGTGAGTGTAGATCGAGGGTTTAATCCCTTCTTCGATAGCTTGCCGGCGAGACATTGCCAGCACTTCATTTCCGGTTCTCCCTTCCTGAAAATTGTTTGTAAAAATATCCTGCAATCGATTCCCATTTCGAAAAGCCTCCTGAAGGTATTCTGGCACTTCCGTTTCACCGGGTTTCAAAACGTACGCATGCTGTTGGGTATCGGTATTCAGGCGCAGATAGGTGATTCCAAAATCTACATGAAGTAAATCACCGGGCATAATCACATCATCTTCAGGCAGCGAGTCGAAAGTTCTGAGGTGATCGAATGATTCCGGATCAGCCCGTTGAATTGAAACGCTTGGATGAAACCAGGTAACCAACTTAAGCTCTCTTATTTTCTCCCGGTACCACCATTTAACATCATCGGTAGTTGTAACTCCAGGTTGGATAACAGCATCCGAAAAGCCTTCCGCAATAATTTCATGAGCGATACGCACAATTTGAGGATACACCGCCATCTCTTTTTGGCTTCGGGTTTCCAGCCAGCCCACAGCTACCATTTCTGCTGAAACCAGCCGATTTGAGTATTCTGGCCCAATAGCTTCCACCAGTTCCTGGTAATCGGTTAAAACCATGCCATCAGCATGCTGCCAGTGTTCCGATTGATTAATTCCTATCGTTTCAGGATCCCGTTCTTCAATAATTTCCAGTACCCGTGCCCATTGATCTGGCTGAACTTCTTTATCCCACGCCTTTTTGAATACTTCTCCCACATCATAACGAGCTACCGCCAGGGTCTCTAATCCTTCTTCCAGCCCCCGATCATAAATGATTAAAATAGTACGTCTACGAGCATTTAACCAGGTTGCAGGCAGCATAGTCTTAAGAACCGGGTCTTCATTGTACTCCCTTGAAATGATGAGCCACATATCCAATCCATGTTTGCGCATTATTTCCGGCAGAATGTTTTCGACCCGATCTTCCAGCATATCATTGATTACTTCCGCTCTCTGCTTCATGGGCAGAATTTCCGGGTAGGTTTGGGCATACATTGTGGACGTAAAAATCGCAATAAGTACAATAAGAGGAGATAGCTTTTTCATTAAAACTCAATGTTGTATTAAACAGCGAGAATATGATCAGCTTTCAAGATTCCTGCAACTTAATTAGTTGGTATTTAACCATGCCTCCCGTTTGGCCCTTGCTTCCCGGTTGGCTCTTCGGCTTATCTCTGCTTTATAATCGGGTGTTCTCCCCAAGGTTACTCTTGCACTCCTTTCTTGTCCCCAACGGCGATAGATTACACTCACCGTTTGTCCGGGCCTTCGGTTTTCAAGAATCTCTTCCACAGAATTATTTCCGGAAAGGCGAACCCCGGCGATGGAAACAATTTCATCGGTAGCCTCTATCCCTGCTTCATATAAAGGTGTGCCAATTTGGGCATTCTCAGTAAGTTTCCAAACACCGCCCTGATTCCGGATATTTCCTCCTATATATGCCTTATTTGGTTCAGCCAGCCCAAAGTTTACACCTACCTGATTGAATAAATACTGGTAATCAGGCATCCCGCTTTCGTAGATGAAATTGTTAAAAAACTGCGAGGCAAATTCTTCATCTGTATATATACCTAAGGCATCTTCTAAGTCGCGTATCGAATATGGAATCTCAGTTTTTCCATAGGTTCTCCATAGAAGTCTCATATAACCGTCAAGGTTCTTTTCATCCTCCCTGGCCCGAAGCATCAAATCCAGGGCCAGACCTAACACACTTCCGTACGCATAATAAGAAACAAAAATATTGCTGTTATTGGTGGGGTCAATAGAGGTAGCCGCATCCACAAAAGGAGCTCTGTAACTCATTTCTATAGGATTGAAGAATTGCCTTCCTGGAGAGTTAAATACATAATTAATGGAATTAGCCCTCCCTTCGATATAATCGGCCTGGGATAATATCCCGGCTCTAACCATAGCCAGCCCTGTATAATAACTGGTAAACCCTTCCGCGAACCAAAGCTCTCCACTCATATTTGCCTCTTCAAAATCGAACGGTTCCAGCGATGCGGGGCGTAAGCGCTCAACGTTCCAAACATGGATAAATTCGTGAGAAATAGTACTCATTCTGAATTCAGCCAGCGGATCTTCCAATTGTTTGGAGCCCGTTACAATGGTTGAGTTTCGGTGTTCCATGCCATCTCCGCTGGCACTTGGCGTGAAATTGCAGAGAAACGTGTATTCTCCAAAGTCGAATTCAGGAAGCTCTCCAAAAATATTCCGTTGCGCACGCACAATAGCCATCACTTTGCTGAAGTACTCGTTCACTTCATTGTCATTCGCTTCGGTATGCAAGGCCAAACGAATAAGCTGACCGTCTACCATTTCTTCCCGAAGATGAAAATCGGCAATTAGTACCGGGCTATCCATGAAATAATACCCATCAGGAGCAGAATACGTGGTAATTCCTTCTCTTTTAAGCTGAGTGGCTACCCTCCAGTTTAGATCTTCGCGTACATCGAAGTCGATGCGCACCGGGCGGTGCATATAATTTCTTGCATAAACAAAGGTAGCTGGTATGTTCAAATGGGCATGACTTTCATTAACCTGTGAGTAAGTTCCATCTCCCCGATTCGCAAATAGGGTGTATTTAAAAACCACCGTTCCGTCATGCCCGGCAACATCCCATTGCTGGGGATTTGGCCGGTAAATCTCCAATTCATTTCCCTGGCTATCAAATGCTTCTACTCCATAGACGTTTTTTGCGAAATTATGGATAGCATAGCGTCCGGGAGAAGTTCTGCTCATTCTTATTTCAAGTGGCTCTTCATCCAAATTGGGAAAAATAACCTCGATGTGAGCCTCGTGGTGAACTGCGTTTTCGAAGGAGATCAAATATTCATGATACGTTTGAGAATACAGATGTATCGAAATGGAAATGAAGAGAATGAATGAGCATAATTGTTTCATGAACAGAATTTCGATTTATTGATAGTTATAAAGTAGGACTTAGAAAGTTCCTTTTTTTGCAGATTTTGAATTATTTTGAAGTATGAAACGATTTTTAGCCGCCATATTTTTTTCTTTTATACTTCTAGCTAATAGTTATGCCCAAATGGTTCAAATTGTTCCTGAAGACCCCAGCCAATTATCGTTTGTTCCGGATGCCTTTACTAATGATCCTTTATTGAATCTTGAACAAACCTTCAGGGCTACAAACCATTCACGATCCACCTCTCTTTTTGTTACTGGTTTTCTTCTCAGCGGCTTAAAGTATTCCTCTCCAATCGATGATTTTTTCAGTTACCAACCCTTTGATGCCCGGGCAATCGATCCGGTAAGCTTTTCTGAGTATTCTTTGCATGTGAACCGAAACTACCAGATTCACCAATCACATACAGGAATCTATGGCTGGTGAAGTCACCCTTACGATTTCTCAGGGAATTGGAACTATTGAATTCTTCCACCCTAAAGGAAATTCTTTACCTTCACAGTTACTAAATGAGCTCTGTAATGCTATTGATACTGCTGGTTCAAATTCTGAAGTAAGCGTAGTAGTGTTAAGAAGTAAGGGTTCCGGGGCCTTTTGTGCAGGGGCATCTTTTGATGAATTACTGGCCATTGAAAATGATGAGAAGGCAAGAGTCTTTTTTAGTGGTTTCGGGCGTGTTATTTTATCTATGAAGAATTGTCCAAAATTCATTGTTTGCAGGGTTCAGGGTAAAGCAGTTGGTGGTGGAGTTGGACTTATAGCTGCATCCGACTACGCGATCGCTTCAGAAGCCGCTTCGGTAAAACTGAGTGAACTTTCAATAGGATTTGGACCTTTCGTAATTGCTCCGGCAGTAATTCGCAAAATCGGGGTATCTGCCTTTTCAACGCTCACTGTAGATTCTAAAAAATGGAAAAGCAGTTCATGGGCCCTCGAAAAGGGGTTATTCAATTCGGTTGAACATGATGAAGCTGCTTTGGATAATTCTTTGAATGAGCTGGCCACCTCTCTTTCTTCCTACAGCAAGGAAGCTATGATGCATATTAAAACCACTTTTTGGGAGGGATTTGAAGATTTAGAAACTGAACTCGATCAACGAGCCCGCTTAAGTGGAAAACTTTCTCAGAGCGATACAACCCAACATATCTTAAGTGCAATTAAAAAAAGTTAGCTCCTTCTTTTGGAACGGTAAGCACAAAATGGGATCCTTCATTTCCATTGTATCTTAAATCACCACGTACCTGGGCCGCCAGTGACTTGATCAAAGTCATACCCAGCGATTTCGTTCGTATTTCTAACAGGTCTTTGTCAGATCCATATCCATTGTCTTTAACTTCCAGAACATAATCCTGCTCATTTTTCGAGAACATTATTGTAATTGTTCCCTCCTCTTGGTTAGCGAATGCATGTTTATAGCAATTACTAACTAATTCATTAGTGATTAACGCAATGGGAACTCCCAGGTTTACATTCATGTGAAGTTCGTCAATGTATTGGATTACCTCGATGTTTTTATCGAATTGATTATATGTAGCATGTACTCCGCGCACCAAATCATTTATAAATTTTCTGAAATCCACATTTGCCAAATCGGAATTCTGATACAGGTTTTCATGAATCTTAGACATTGCAATTACACGCATCCTGCTTTCAACCAATGCTTGTTTTGCCGGACCCTGGGGAATCCTGAACCCCTGAAGCTCTAGCAAACCGGATACCACAGCCAGGTTATTTTTTACCCTGTGATGGATTTCCTTGATAAGTACTTCTTTTTCGTCTAAGGCTAATTTTAAGTCTTCCGTCCTTTTATCAACAAGATGTTGCAGTTCTACCTTTTCAAGCTTGTTTATTCTTGAGCTTACAAAAGCAAGTACTACTCCAATAAGTGCCAAACCTGAAAGCACAAAAAACCATATCGTTAAATAGAACGGTTTCTTAACATTAAAACTGATAAGAGAAGCAGGCTCACTCCAGTCAGATTTTGTTGATTTCGCGGAAACCATTAATGAGTAATTTCCAGGATCCAGATTCGTGTATTGAACCTGATCGATATCAACTCCTGTTTTCCAATTATTGTCGAACCCCTGTAACATGTATTTATAAGAGACTGAATTGGTATTTATAAATTCAGCGGCACTAAAGTGGAATGATAAATCATTAAAATTGTAATCAATTAAAACTGGCCGGGGTTCTTTTCCACTTTTCAGTTGGTCAAAAATTATCTCCCCGTTTGAACGGATGCTTCGTAGATACGTTTCCGGAGCATCTTTAAACACAACGGGGTCAGACGAAGCATCAAACTGGTAAGAAATCAATCCACCGGAATTTGTACCAAACCATACGTTGCCGTTTTCATCAATTTCCTTTGCCGCACCATTAAACTCCATACCACGGCCATATTCAGTTAATGGAAAATGGATTTGCTTAACGCTGTATTCATTCGTTCCCCACCCATTCAAGTCTATATAGTTCAACCCCGCGTTAGTACCTTGCCATAAGCCGCCTTTATGATCAAATTGAAGGAATACTGTTTCTCCAGCAAATATACCTTCATTATAAAATTCCTGAAAAATTAACTGATCACTTGAGGCTTGTTCTTTTTTTAGAACAGATATTCCAACATTTGAGCCAATCCATAAGTTACCGTCTTGGTCTTCAACAATTTCGAAAATACTGTTACCCACAACCCCATGCTCGGAAGTAAAAAATTCAAATTCACCGTTTATGAATCGTGAAACACCTCCTTCCGTGGCAATCCATAAGATATCCCTGGAATCTTTGAACATAATTCCCAGTGCCTGCTGCCAATACTCATCATCCGGAGGGATGAAAAACTCTGCCTCACCATTATTTATATATATAAGTGCCCCAAAGCTGGACAAATATATCGACCCATCCTCCTGAACAAGTATATCATTGATGTAATAGTCAGATACTGTGTCGTAAAAACCTGGTCTGAAAAATCTTTCCCCATCAAATTCTAATAGCTCATAGGTATAAGTAAGAAGCAGGAGATTCCCGTTTGGAAGTTCTTCAATATCCCAGATTTCATCGTCCTGGTAATATGGCTCAGGTATTGGAAATTTTTTAAAGGTTCCGGTCTCAAATTTTACCAGTCCCTGATCGGTACCCAACCACATTATTCCTTTTCTCGAAATCGTCGATGAATACACACTGGCTGCTCCCAATTCGGAGTTTTTGTCGTAGAATTTGAAATTCATATCCTTGAAAACATTTACTCCATCCCCATCCGTGGCAATCCAAATTGTACCATCCGTATCCTTCACCAATCGATTCACAAAATTACTGCTCAATCCATTCGCTTTTTTGATCTGAACTGGGTTTTTATCGTCATAAATAAATACCCCCTGCCTCTCTGTACCTATCCAAACCTTATGGGCATCATCTTCAACTACACTGAATATGTAACCTAACTCCACCCCGTTCAACTCGGTGATATTTTCAATCTCACCATTTTCCTTTACAATCGATACACCATTACTTGTTGCTATCCATAAATTTCCATTACTACCTTCAATCACCTGATATGTATACTCGCCTCCAATTCCATCTTCCTGAGTGTAGCTCTTTATAATTCCTTCCCTCTCTGAATACAAAGCAATCCCAAACACTGAAGAAATCCAAGTATCCTCTCCGCTAAAATAAATATCCCAAACCTGGTTACTGGGTAAACCTTCTTCTTCTGTAATTTTTTTGAATTGATTCGTCGCATAATTCCAAATAAAAACCCCATGTTCATTAGTTCCGAACCACAACTCATCTTTTCTTCCGGTTATATAATTAACCACCATGGTATCCAGAACACTTAATTCAGGCAGATATGTAAACTCGTACCGGTCGAATTTGGCCACCCCTCCCGTTTCTGTTGAAACCCATACGTACCCTGATTCATCAAAGTAAAAACTATATAGCAAATCGTCTTTCAGCCCTTCATTTACACCCAGTACTTCATAATCCGAACCATCATACCGGACTAAGCCGTAGGAAGTAGCAAACCAGATATACCCCATATCGTCAGTATGTACATCGTACACATTTCCGGATGGTAACCCTTCATTTACTGAATAGCGTTTGATATTATATTTCTGAGCTACAGTAGCATGGGTCCCGAAAAGTATTAAGAAAAAGCCAATTACAAAGAATCTGTGGATCACAGAATAGGTAGCATAGAATTTCGAGTCTTCCAAATATACAATTAATTCTTTACTGCTCCTTATCGCTTTGGAACAATTGTGGTTCCATTTTTTTATCCACTGTAGTATACTGTGTGCAATTCGAGACCAATCCGATCCATGAAAAAAGCAGCTCTACTCTTTTCTTTACTACTTATTCCGGCGGTTATTTCAGCACAAGATACATGGGATGTCTCAAACCCGGATCTCGGGGAAACGACTTCTTTAACTTTTACCACCGATGAAGGAACCTGGATAAACCTGGATGTGAGTCCGGATGGTTCACAAATTGTATTCGACCTTCTTGGTGATATCTATATTATGCCAATTTCTGGTGGAACTGCCACCCCTTTACGTGCAGGACATGCCTACGAAGTTCAACCAAGATTCAGTCCTGATGGAACCCAAATTTCATTTACCAGTGATGCGGGAGGTGGAGATAATATCTGGATCATGAATGCAGACGGATCTGATGCATATCAGGTAACCCAGGAAAACTTTCGTTTAGCAAATAACTCCACCTGGACCCCTGATGGAGAATACATCATTGCTAAAAAGCATTTTTCATCGGCTCGTTCTTTGGGTGCGGGTGAGATTTGGATGTTCCATAAAAGTGGTGGAGCAGGTATTCAGCTCGTAGAAAAGAAGAATCCTCAACAAGACATTGGCGAGCCTTCTGTTTCTCCCGACGGGAGGTATGTTTATTACAGTGAAGACAATTATCCGGGAGGATTCTTTCAGTACAATAAAGATCCTA
>JAKSCW010000086.1 GCA_022360375.1 Balneolales bacterium | reverse complement strand
ATCCGCTTCTGATCCTGTTTCAATCACTTCATCATATAAGCCCTCAGAGAGTAAGAGCTGCAAGCGTTGTCTCCAGGCAATTTCATCTTCCGGCAATAATTCATTCGCCTTTTCCAGGTTTTCCAGTGCTTTTGTATTATCTCCTGAAACGGCATAAAATTGCCCTGCTAATGTGAATGCCGGACCATATTCCGGGGCAAACTGGGTATAAAGATCCAGGATTCTCCCTGTTTCAATTTCGAGTTGTATGTTAAATGGGTCGTCTTGTTGCCGCGCGTACATATATTGGGCAATCATTAGTTTTTGTTCGGAGCTTATGAGTCCATCAGAAATGAAATTTCCAAGTAAGGTTCCTGCACTATCCCACTTTGCTTCATCAATATAGATGCCTGACAGGCTAATCAATGTTTCAGGGTCGCGGGCATTTCTAAAAAGGGCATCTTTTAAAACTTTTTTCGCCTCACTCGTTCTGTCAGACCTTTGATAATATTCCGCAAGTGTATTCAGTGTATTCAGGTTATCAGGTTCCAGCTCCCGAAGTTCTTCCAGTTGCACCAATGCAGAATCTCTAGCCCCCAAAGCTTCAAAATTTTGAAACTTCCGGATAAGAACCACGGGGTTTGACCCGGTCAGGCGATAGATTTTATCCAGGGTCTCATTTGATTCAAGAAATTGGCCATACTCTTTTTGTGTATCTGCAAGCATGAATAAGGCATCATAATCGTTAGGATAAATGGCCAACAATTCTTTCAATTCATCCAGTGTTGCCTGATTCTGACCTGCGCTTCGATAGATTTCGGCCAGGCGAAACCGAAACCATTTGTTTTCAGGCTCTAATGAAACGGCCTCTTTTCCATATAAGGCAGCATTTACAAGGTCATCCTGCATAAAGTAAACATCAGCCAATGCAAAGCTTATTCCCGAACTTCCTGTCAATACTTCGTAGGCTTCGAGTAAAAGTGTGGTAGCTTGATCGTATTCCTCATTTACAAAAGCTTCCATACCTTCGATATAAGCGATTTTAGCTTCACGTTCTGCTGTAGACTGAACTTGAGCCGATAATTGAACGATAAGTCCAAATGCCAGAATGAATGATATGTAAGCTATTTTTTTCATCAAATTTGAGAACGAATAAAGTAGCGATAAAGTGTCGTATTTGCTCAGTAAAACTATGTTCCAATTTTTTTGGAAATCAGAGGTTGTTTTTAAAAAATAAAATGATTTAACTTTTGTGTATGCAAAATCCTATTGCACATAGAGTTGAATTTTCTCCAATCCGGCCAATCCCGCGGCGGCGGTAATAGCATTACATAATGCCGTACCTATGGTGTGGCGCCCATCCAAACTCTGAATTCAATTCTAACTTAGCGACATCGCTATCTCACTCACTTTCACATGGCCATTAAAATCTTTTACGCAACTGAACAACATTTCGCTTATGCTGAAGCGATTTGCGAATTGATTGCAACAGCCGCAAAACAACGCGGAACCGGTATAGCGGAACGTGAACCGGAGTACATAAAGACAAAAATGGAAACTGGAAATGCAGTAATTGCTTTGGATAATGAAAAATTAGCCGGTTTTTGTTACATCGAGATTTGGGATGAAAAGAAATATGTGGCCAATTCGGGGTTAATTGTGCATTGGGACTATCGCGGGCAGGGTTTAGCCAAAAGAATCAAGGCGAAAGCTTTTGAGCTGTCGCGAAAGAAATATCCAGGTTCAAAATTGTTTGGTATTACAACCAGCTTGCCAGTAATGAAAATCAACTCCGACCTGGGGTATCGTCCGGTGACTTTTTCCGAATTAACACAGGACAACACCTTTTGGGATGGCTGCAAAAGCTGTCCGAATTATGACATTCTTACCCGAAATGAACGCAAAAATTGCTTGTGTACCGGGATGCTATTTGATCCGAATCATCCAAATCAAAATCCCAAACCTGTTCGTCAAAAAAACATCAAAAAATTTTACCGTTGGGTACAAATGAAAAAACAAACCTTTATGAGTGCCATCAATAACTCAGCAAAAATATTCCTGCCATGAAAAAAGTCGTAT
>JAKSCW010000393.1 GCA_022360375.1 Balneolales bacterium | reverse complement strand
GTTTTTGTTGGGGTATATGTAGTGGGTGATATAAGTGGTGCTCATATTAATCCGGCGGTAACGATCGGATTGGCCCTGGCTGGAAAGTTCTCCTGGCACCTGGTTGGCGGGTACATCCTTTTTCAAATGCTTGGGGCGATACTAGCTGCAGCGCTGGTTTGGCTTCAATACAGGAAGCACTTTGAAGAAACAGAAGACCAGGGAACCAAGTTGGGAGTGTTCAGCACGGGACCTGCCATTAAGAGTACCTGGGATAATTTGTACTCCGAAATTCTGGGCACGTTTGTGCTGGTTTTGGGGGTTCTTTACCTGGCAGCACCGGATGTGGGGCTCGGTTCCATAAGTGCGTTACCTGTGGGTTTGCTGGTTTTTGGTATTGGGATGTCGCTAGGCGGAACTACCGGGTATGCGATCAATCCCGCCAGGGATTTAGGTCCACGAATTGCACACTTTATTCTTCCAATAAAGGGTAAAGGCTCAAGTAATTGGAGTTACAGCTGGATACCTGTTCTTGGACCGGTTATTGGGGGAGCGCTGGCTGCACTCTTGTTTTTGGAACTGCCGTTTTAAGAATCTTTAGCTACTTGTACAGGTAGCTGGATAGTGAACTAATCTTGGATTAGTGTTTTTATTGTTGGCCATAATTTCCAGGAATGATCAAAAATGAAACTAAACCTTTTTCAAATTGATGCTTTTACGGATGAAACCTTTGGAGGAAACCCTGCTTGCGTGGTTCCTTTACACAATTGGTTGCCAGATCATACCTTATTAAATATCGCCAGAGAAAATGCTGTTGCTGAAACAGCTTTTTTCGTGGATAAAGGCAGCAAAATACATTTACGGTGGTTCACGCCGGAAATTGAAATGGATTTATGTGGACATGCAACGCTTGCAACGGCCCATTGTTTAACGTCAATTCTAAACTATCCTAAAAACAAAATAATCTTTGAAACACAGAGTGGGGATTTAGCGGTGTCTGTAAAAGATGATCTGTATAGTTTAAACTTCCCGTCCCGAATGCCTGTTTCCTCAGAATTGCCTGATGTAATCAGAAAAGCACTAAATATTGAACCAATCGAAGTGTACAAATCAAGAGATTACATGTTGGTTTATGATACAGAGCAGGACATCCGGAATATCAAAATAGACAGACAAATCTTTGATCAAATAAATCTTGACCCCGGAGGGGTAATTGTGACAGCAAAGGGAGAAAGTTGTGACTTTGTATCGAGATTTTTTACGCCACAAGCGTCAATTCTGGAAGACCCGGTAACAGGTTCAGCACATTGTTCTTTAATACCATTTTGGGCATTACAACTGGGAAAAAACCGGTTAAATGCTATGCAAATTTCTGATAGAGTTGGAAAACTGCATTGCCAAAATAAAAAAGACAGGGTAATAATAGGCGGGAAAGCGAAGACATATTCGATCGGAAATTTGTGGACAGAATAAGAACTACCGCCAATTTTAGAAAAAACTCTTCAATGAATTCTTACTGAAGACTAGTGGTTAAATACTGTGAGTTGAACAGTTTTACTTAATTGTGATGTGTATCATCATTCATTTTAAAAGCCTTTAAAATAATACACGAATCAAAAAATGAGACAGATATTTCAATTCCAAAAGATGCCAGGTCATATAATAACAGTCAAAACAATCGATTAATACTATTCGAAGGTCATGAATAAGGGCAAAGGTGTGAAAAAAAGCAATATTAGCGAATCTGAACTGAGTAATAGTTTATCGTATGAACCTGAATACCCCAATGTTTTAAAAAGAATAGACGGCAGGTATATCCTTTCAGAAATCGCGAGTATTTTAAACTTCGATAAAGGGATTTTCTTTTCGGTCAAAGAAATACTTATTAGACCAGGAGATAGTGTTCGAAATTATCTTCATGCTGATAGAAACAGGCTCGTAAAACCAATTACATTTATAATAGTTTGTTCGCTGGTTTACACTGTTTTCAAACAGTATTTAGAATTTGGAATGTTTTTTGAACATTTTTTAGATGGTTATAACGAAACATCTGGTATAGAAAACTCAGTCTTGGTTACCTTATTTGAGTGGGTACAAATGAATTTTGGTTATGCAAATATTCTTATGTCTGTATTTGTCGCTTCCTGGGTAAAACTTCTGTATAAAAAGTATGAGTACAATTTTTTCGAAGTTCTTATTCTACTTTTTTATGTATTAGGAATAGGTACACTGATTTATACAGTATTTGGTATTGCAGAAAGTCTGTCTCAATATGATATATTATTTATCGGAGCAATTTCGAGCTATATATATACTTCCTGGGCAATAGGTCAATTTTTTAACAGAACAAAAACAGTAAGCTATTTGAAAGGAACAATAGCCTACCTGTTAGGTTTTTTAACCTTTTATTTCGTTGTAATTATTTCGGGAACGGTAGGCGACTTTATAAAACTTTTTCTGCAGGAAACGGGATAATACTGTTATCCTAAAACAGAAGTAATTCTTTCGAAGATTTCTTCCACTGTTCCGGTACCATCAATGCGTTGAACGGGACCTTTTTTGAAGTCTTAGTTCAATTAAATAGCGGATTGGTATAAGCTTAATATTGCATTTCTTATATAAAGCTTATTTATTCATTATATCCTTGGAATTTATAAGGATATAATGGATAACACTTAAACATGTAATTGGGATATGATGAACTCAGTGCGTCATATGCGGATGTTAGCAGCCACTAGAAATACTTAAAATGAATTCTATTGTCGAAAACATTGAAACTATAAGCCTGTTAATTGCGGGACTTGGACTTATTCTTAATTTTATTAGACTTAAGGCAAATCATGATTGGAATCGAAGAGTTGAAGCATCAAAAATGATCGCAGAGTGGAACTCTGAAACATCTAAACACAGAAAAGCAATTGAAGATATAGAACCTGGAATTATCGACATAAATATAAACTCAGATAAAGCAGAGATAAAAGAGATCACTAAAACTAGAGCCGCAGAGATTTACTCATCTAATGATGTAAAAAGCCCTGATAGAGAACTTAGATTCCATTTTATTGAGATACTCAATTATTTCGAGTACGTAGCAAGTGCCTACGATAATAAGGTAGCTGACAAGAAAATGATTGAAGAATCATTCATGAATACAATGATCGCTTGGGAAGAACTACTCCATAATTTCATAGTTGAATATGGAAAACATCGGAAATCAAATTCATGGAAACCATTTACTGATGTGGTTAACATATGGAAACTAAAAGGGAAAAAGACCAGAAAAAAGACCGCTTAAGCTGCTAACATATGCTATTAATGAATGGGGTTTTACTGGTCAGGATATTTTCGTGGG
>JAKSCW010000389.1 GCA_022360375.1 Balneolales bacterium | reverse complement strand
TGGCATTGTGTGACTTATGAAGATCTTCTAAAACCAGAGTTAGATGATTGGTTCTCAAGTCCAGTATCTCTTCGATCCTTCCCAACCTCGACTCAGATATAAAATCACTGAGATAGGCGATCAGTTCTTTTCTTAGTTCAATATCCATGTTCACAAACAAAAAAGGCTGCATCCTTGCAGCCTGTTAAATAAAAAATAGTTCCGGATCACTCACATCGGAAGGTGAACCCTTTTTTGCGAATGGTTTCAATATAGTCGGTTTCGGTATGTTCGCGGATTTTCTTTCTCAAATAGCTGATGTAAACATTGATGTAGTTAGTCTGGGTATCGAAATGGATATCCCAGACTTTTTCAGCCAATTCTTCCTGGGTAATCACTTTATTCTTATTTCGTATGAAGTAGACCAACAGATTAAATTCGTTATTGGTGAGCTGGACTTTCTCATTGCCTATGCTGAATTCCCGCTTCAGCAAATCAACCCGTAATTCACCACAATTTAAAACCTGGTCTCCGGATGCTTCCGTCCTTCTTTGAATGGCTTCTAAACGAGCAATGAGTTCTTCGGTGTTAAAGGGTTTGGTAAGGTAATCATCGGCTCCAACCCGTAAGCATTTCACTTTAACGTCCGATTCCTGTTCACCTGACAGAATCAACACCGGGGTAGTAACATTCTTGTCGCGAATGCTTTTGCAGAGCTCATAACCATCTCCGTCCGGAAGTCCAAGATCCAGGATGATCATATCATAGTTTCCCTCTACAGCCGCCGCTTCTCCTGTTGCAACGGTGTCCTCGGTATGTACTGCATTTCCGTTATGCTCTAATACAGCTTTTACCAAAGTTCTTACCGAAGGATCATCTTCTACTACTAGTATATTCATTCCTATGTTTACCTAATGCATTGAGTATTCGAAAGCGTAAGAATTTCCTGCACACTATACAAGAATTTTGTTAGAGTAATTTAACAAACATTAAAAAACCATCAAAACCTTTAAAAGAGTTATTAAAATGACGTTTTCGGGAAACTAAAAAGAGATACTTCTTAAATAGTCATGCCCTGCTTTAATGTTAGCCAGCGGGTCATCCGTTCTCTCATCTTCTATAAAAACATATTTGATGCCACTTTCCGCATTTTTTGAGAGAATAGTTTCAAAATCAATAATGCCGGCCCCAATCGTAGTTTGATCCAGGTCCTCGTTAGCATCTTTTATATGATAGGAACAAAACCTGCCCGGGTACTTACTGATAAATTCCACGGGATCGAAGCCGGCTTTTTTAATCCAGTACAAATCCGCCTGGTAATCGACCAATGCGGCATCTGTATTCTCAATCAGAAGCTCCATAGGGATTTCTCCATTTTCCGTCTTAAAAAACTCGAAATCGTGGTTATGGTAAGCAAAACGAACTCCGGAACCTTTGAATGCCTCTCCGATCAGGTTGAAATTCTCAGCTTCTCCCAGATAGTTCGCTCTTCGTTCTTCAGAAAGCCAGGGCAGCACTACATAGTCTGATTCCAGCGTGTTGGCTGCTTCTGCAATTACAGGAGCTTCCGCTGGTGAAAAATAATCGCAATGAGTGGAAGTTATCCTCATACCGGCATTATTCGCCATTTGCTTCAATTCTGCGGGAGTCATAGATCCAAAAAATAATCCATCTGTACCCAATCCATAGGTTTCGATATAATCGAAGCCCATTTCACCGATTTTATTGATCGTTTCTTCAAAATTTTCCGTGAGCTGGTTTCGGACGGAATAAATCTGAACTCCTATTTCTGTAGCCTGCGCAGGTTCACTCTGTGCACAGGCAGAGGAAATCAGGGGAAGCGAGGTAGCTCCGGCAGCGAGATATGCTGTTTTTTTTAAAAAATCTCTTCGTGATTCGATGGTTTTGGAAGTTAGTTAGGGGTTGTTGAATAGTAATCAAAAGAAGGGTTTTTAATCAAGAGATTGATATTGGGTTTTCAGATGAATCCTCTTACTTTGCTGAAAATTCAGAGATCAAGGAAATACGTTATGTCATCAGTTATTCGGCACGATTGGACCATCGAAGAGATCAGTGAAATCTATAATACTCCTTTAATGGAGCTTATCTATCGGGCAGCCACGGTTCATCGGCAATATCATGAAACGGGTGAAGTGCAGGTATGTACGCTCCTTTCTATAAAAACCGGTGGATGTTCAGAAGATTGCTCGTATTGCCCGCAATCGGCGCGGTATAATACCGGGATACAAAGTGAAAAACTGATGCCAAAAGAAATGATTCTGGCTGCTGCTGAGCGTGCAAAAGCTGCAGGAAGCACCCGTTTTTGCATGGGGGCGGCCTGGAGGAGTGCCCGGCAGAATAAAGATTTTGATGAAGTACTGGATGTGGTTTCCGGTGTTGCTGATTTAGGGCTGGAAGTGTGTGCCACCCTTGGAATGCTTACCGACGAACAAGCCGGCAAATTAAAAGAAGCCGGACTGTATGCATATAACCATAACCTGGACAGCAGCGAGGACTTCTACAAGAAAATTATTACCACCCGTACCTATGATGACCGGCTTGATACCATCAAAAAAGTACAGGACAACAACATTTCTGTGTGTTCGGGTGGAATTATTGGAATGGGAGAAAGCCATGAAGACCGGATCGGCCTCCTTTATACCCTTTCAAACCTGGATCCCCATCCCGAATCGGTACCTGTAAATGCACTCATTGCTGTAGCTGGAACACCTATGGAAAACCAACCTAAGGTTCCAAGCTGGGATATGGCACGTATGATTGCTACTGCGCGTATTTTAATGCCGGAATCGATGGTGCGCCTTTCAGCAGGCCGCGTTCGCATGAATTTTGAAGAACAGGCCCTGTGCTTTATGGCGGGTGCGAACTCTATCTTCACCGGTGAGAAGCTCCTGACTACCGACAACAACGGGATAGATGAAGACATGCATATGTTCGAACTGTTCGGGCTTACTCCACGCCCTGCTTACAAAAATGCCAAGCCGGAACATGTGCCTGAGATATTCTACTAATAATTATAATTGAATTATTGGCTATGAATCATCAGTTATTTCAATGTTTTGTCTTATTCATTCTATTATCCCTTCTTCTTTATAATTGTAAGGACAATCCGACAAACAAGAATGATAATGAAGAGCCAACCAATGCAATAATTTTTCCAACAGTATTAGATGTCGAAGCTGAAATTCTGGACATGGAAAGTATTAAGTTATCATGGAATTATGATTTCTCTAATGCCTCATTGGATATAGTATACAACATTGAAATACAGAGAAATGTTAACTCAAATGATTTTATTTCTATAGATACCATTCAAGTTGGGAAGGAATATATTGACAGGTTTAAATTGAAGGTTGATTCAACATATTCATACGCGCTTCGGTTTATTTCAAGTGATAGCCTAGGTAGCTTTTCTTACTCCAACCCCCTCTTAGTTAATTTAATTGAGTTTCCACATATAAAGTACATATATACAGAAGTAATCGACTCCGATAATGTCAAATTGAGCATTTATTCGAATATTACTGATGAATTATTATCCGACCAACAAATGAAAATTGAAGTGAG
>JAKSCW010000027.1 GCA_022360375.1 Balneolales bacterium | reverse complement strand
TTTACAAGTAGTTTAGTTTTCAGGTGTATCTAACGGAACTAAAGGTACAACTTTCGTCAAACTGATATTAAACGTTGACCCTTCGTTAGGCGTGCTTGATACCGTTAATTTTTCGCCGTGTGCTTCAATGATATGCTTTACAATGGCAAGTCCAAGCCCTGTTCCTCCCCTCTCCCTCGACCTTGACTTATCCACCCGGAAGAAACGCTCTGTTACCCGCGGAAGGTCCATTTCATCAATTCCAATCCCGGTATCTTTCACAAACAAAAGTATTTTTTCTTCGTTTTTAGGATGATCCTGAATACCAATTTCGACCTTACCACCCGGTACATTGTATTTAATTCCATTCTCGATGATGTTCACCAACACCTGTTTGATTTGGTTCCTGTCTGCCCGAATTTGAAGGTTTTGATCAAAGTTATGTACGACCAGGTTTACCTCTTCTTTCTCAGCTTTATAGGTTAAGCTTTCTACAATATCCAGGATAGTCTCGTATAGATACAGGCTCTCGATATCTGACTTTAACTCCCCTGTTTCCAGGCGGGAAATTTCCATCAAATCTTTGGTGAGGAAAATAAGGCGGTTCACGTTTCTCATCGCTTTTTGAAGAAACTTTCGATTTACTTCAGGATCCTCAAGGGCTCCATTCAAAAGTGTTTCAATAAATCCCTGGATAGCAAAAATCGGGGTTTTTAATTCATGAGAAATATCCCCAATAAATTCCTTTCTATAATTCTCAATCCTGTTCAGCCGGCTAATTTCCCTTTCCACGGTTCGGCTGGATTTGATTATATGCTTAATGGTGAAGTCCATCTCGTCATCATACTGGGTTCGCAAATCCTCAATTTCCTCAAAACGCTTTTTGGAAATATTTCTTGAAACACGCTCCAGCACCTGAAGGCGCCTAAACTGCAGCCGATAGCTTACCAGGTAGGTAGTTATGAAAGAACCAGCCATAACCAGGCCTGCTATTGCTAATGCCTGAGTAATGGATTGATACAATAAATAAATTACGAGCACAGTAATAATTGCGGATATAAACGAGGTATATACCGCAACTCTGATGCCAAGTTTATAAACCCGGCGCCGAGGTTTTTTTTTGGTCATTCTTTAAATCTGTAGCCTACACCTTTTACGGTTTCGATATAGTGATCCCCCAGTTTCTCCCGAATCTTTCGAACGTGTACATCAACGGTGCGATCTACTACGTAAATATTGTCTCCCCAAACCTTGTTTAAAAGTGTTTGCCGATCCAACACTTTACCTTTTCTGCTTGCTAAGAAAAATAGCAATTCAAACTCTTTTCGCGGAAGTTGAAATTCTCTTTCCTCTCTTTTAACAATGTAGCGGTCTTTGTCGATTTCCAAATCATGAACTTCCAGCTTATTCACCGATTCTGCCGTTTCATCAAACCGGCGCATTACCGCTTTAATCCTTGAAACTAATTTCGTGGTGCTAATTGGCTTGGTGATGTAATCATCCCCTCCTCTGTTTAACCCTTCCACTTCGGTTTTTTCATCGCTGCGGGCAGTTAAGAAAATGATGGGAATCCGCTTTAAATCATCATCTTTTCGCATGATTTCCACGGCTTCTAAACCATCCATCCTGGGCATCATCACATCCAGAAGGATTAAATCTGGCTTATTTTCACGAGCAATCTCAATGCCTTCCTGCCCATTTTCAGCTTTTAAAACCTTAAATCCCTCTTTCTTCAGGTTATACTCGATCAGGTCAAGCAAATCTTTTTCGTCATCAACAACAAGAATGGTTTGTTTAGCCACAGATACAGTAATTAGTTCAAAAATCGCAATTCGATAATGGTACTAATGTAATACACTAATATGAAATGAAGAAATTGTTATCAGGATTTGGTTCAAAGAATAAAACCGGAACCTGAGCCACGTGCTCAGCTTGTTTCAGAACCTGAAATTCCTCTACGATCTGTTCAGCATCGAGAGTGCCTTCCGGATAACTTCGGAAGAATTAGACGACCCTGTTTCGTTTACCACTTTCATGGCTGCCTGCTCCGATTCTTTTGGTTTGAACCCAAGTGCTACCAACGCCTGAATGGCTTCTTCCATAACTCCGGTACCAGAAGCTGATGGAGAAACCTGGCTCACCTCTGCAGATGTCAGCTTTTCCCTCAACTCCAGGATAATGCGCTCCGCCGTTTTCTTTCCAATTCCGGGAACCCGGGAGAGCGAAACGGCATCGCTACCAGTAATAGCCGCAATCAGGTTCGACGCAGGAAGCCCGCTTAAAATGGTGAGCCCCAGTTTGGGGCCAACTCCCTTCACAGTAATCAGTTGTTCAAATAAACCTTTCTCTTGCTTTGAAAAGAAACCAAATAATCGCTGATCGTTATCAGTAATATGATGGTACACCAGAAGCATTACTTCGCTTCCGGCCGCCTCAAGCTGTTCGAGCGTTTGCGACGAAACTTCAACTTTGTACCCCACGCCCTGAACATCCAGCAGAACAGCATCAGAACCCTTTTCCTCGATAAACCCTTTTAGAAATGCAATCATACCCCTTTCACCCTGTCCGGATTTTGCTCCACAAACGCAGACCAATCTCCTTTTTTGTTATTCTGGTGTGTCTTTTTGGTTGAGGCTGGAATTCCACGATTGTTCATCATGTGGCACCATGCCACGGCAAGGGCATCAGTAGCATCGCTAGGCAATTTCTCATCAGGAAGAGTTACCATTTTTTTCAGCATAAACGCTACCTGGTCTTTACTGGCATTTCCATTCCCGGTAATGGATTTTTTCACCACTTTTGGGAAATACTCGGTGGCTTCCAGCCCACAGTTTTTTATAGCAAGAATCGCCGCTGCCTGTGCGCGCCCTAACTTGAGCATCGCCTGTGGGTCTACCCCATAAATCGGGGTTTCTACCGCACATTTGGTAGGCTTAATGGATTTGATGATGCCGGAGATATTTTCAAAAATAAACTGAAGGCGGTCAGAATGCTCTTCGATATGAGCCATTTTCAACACGTCACAGCGAAGAGCGATAAGTTTGCCATGTTCCTCGGTAAGAACTGCGTAACCGGTTATCCGCGAACCGGGATCTATGCCGAGGATTACTTCTGGCATAGGCTATTCTTGTTCTGAATAAAGTTTAGCAAGGTCTTCCATCATTTCCTCAGAAATACCATTGGTAACGAACCCCCCGTCGTGGAATAGGTTCTGCATGGTTACTTTCCTGGTAAGATCAGAGAAAAGGGTAACGCAATAATCTGCGCAGTCATCCGCGGAGGGGTTACCTAAGGGCGATAGTTTTTCAGCAAAGGTATACATGCCATCGAACCCTTTTATCCCTGACCCGGCTGAAGTTTTGGTTGGAGCCTGAGACACCGTATTTACCCGGATACCTCTTTTCGCTAACCGGCTTCCATAATTGCGGGCAATACTTTCCAGCAATGCTTTAGCGTCATTCATATCCGAATATTTGCTGAAAATTCGCTGGGCACCGATGTAAGAAAGCGCCACTACGGAACCTCCGTCATTTAAAGCGTCTCCCTTTTCGGCAAAGTGAAGAACACGATGCAGCGAAATAGCCGAAATATCTAACGATTGCTGGTACCAGCCGTAGTTCAAATCGTTGTACTCTTTCTTTTTACGAATATTCGGGCTCATTCCAATCGCATGAAGAATGAAATCGACTCCACCACCGAAGTGCTCTTTCGTTTTTTCCACTAACTCTTCAATCTGATCATCTTTAGTAACGTCGCATGGAAAAATGGGGGCTCCCGTTTCTTCCGAGAGTCCGTTCAGGGTTCCTAAACGCAATGCAATGGGGGCATTTGATAATACAAATTCTGCTCCTTCCCGCTTACAAGCCAGGGCAATTCGCCAGGCAATGCTGCGCTCGTCCAGTGCTCCAAAAATAATTCCTCGTTTACCTTTTAATAATCCGTAGCCTTCGGTACTCATTCCTATAAATTTCTAACTGTGATTAATGATGGGCTAAAATCTTACTTATTCCGAT
>JAKSCW010000028.1 GCA_022360375.1 Balneolales bacterium | reverse complement strand
CGGCCCAAAAAAGACCATTTGCTGTATAACACTGGTTTTATTATTGGTATGCCGTATACCATTACGTTTGGTGAGGGCTCACTGTTGTTGTAGGCTGTGCAGGCAGGTCGTGAAGCGACTCACCAATCTCTGTTGCCTATATCTGTTTAGGAAATAAGCCAATAGGCTTCAAGTAGGTGCCTTTTTGGCTCCTTCTTGGTTATCAAAGAGCTGGCGAATACCAAAGGCTGTTTATTTTGGATAGTTGTTTGCGTGAATAAAATGGGAGTAGATAAAAGCTGACTGACAATGTAATCGGGTAGTTCCAAATATTCGGGAATGGTAATGGGTATACCAATTAATGAGGTACGAACCGGGGATTGATTCTGGTATTCGGTTACGCTTATAGAATAATCCGGTGTATTATTTCCAGAAGAAGCGATAACGGTTCGCAAAGGACGATTTGGATCTGGTAATTCAATATACACAGAAGCCAATACCCATTTCGAAATGATATTTGAATCCGGGCTGGTAAATATGGGTATCCATCCACGGCGGAAGGTGCTGAATTCCGCATTTATTATGTTAATTGGTCGGTTTCGAATGATGGGACGTACATTCCGGGCCCTTCCCTGCTCAAACTCGAAGGGGATTACTAATTCGTTTATTCTGAACTCGGTGCTCCACTGAGGAGCAGAAAGGTTGGTGGTGTAATCAGAAAGTAAGGTTCCGGTGGAATCAATAAGTTGAACGGAGATCGAATAATTTGACCATTCATCTTTTATTGAGTTTCGGATAATCTCTTCGAATTCATTCTCATCCGATACCGAAAGCTGGATAAACGCATTGGATAACAATTCCCGGGTTACATTAGTTACTTCTTCCTCGCTTTCGATTTGGAATTCATCAATAGCTTCAACCATTCGCTCCTGAATACGATTGGAATAGGTAAAGGATATGGATAGAAAGAGTATAACTGAGAAGAATACATTAAGTACCAGGAAGGTGCGTAGCACGGAGATTCCTACAAGCCTTGTTTTTGCCTTGCTTTGAAGGATTAACCACAACATTGAAATCAATTGGGGAATAACAGCAAAAAGCAGAATAGCTGGCGAGTGATTTACATTTTCTGATATAAAGAATATGCCACATAGTGTGAGCAGATACGTAAAAACATTTATCAGTAAAGGAATCCATTCAATATTGAAATTGTAGAAACAGAATCGCTTCAGCAGGTAATAGTTCAGGCTTAATAAAGCATAGAATGCACCGCCAGAAGCGAGAATTACCAGATTTGAATTCCAATTCGTGAAGAACACTTCATTTAAAAAAATATATGAATTGGAAAGTAACACCTCATGTAGCGTCCAGAAGAAATAGCAATAACCTGCCCCCTGAAGTATTCCTGAAAGCCCGCTTACTATGAAATGTGAACTCGAGAGAGTTGATGATTGAAGGGAACGGCTTGCAGAAACATAATGGTGAATAGAGAGCCCAATCAAGTAAACAAAGCCGATTTTGAGAATTATAGAAACAGCAGGAAGTTCAAAAAGGGAGTAAATAAAACCTATGCTGAATTGATTGATAAGTTTGAAGCCGAAGTACAAAAGTGCTAAAACAGTAAATTGCACAATCAATTGGATTATCGCCGGAAGTTGCCGCGCTACCCATATAAAAAACAGGCTCATCAAAATGAGGATTCCCAGCAAATAAACCGCTCTTGTAGTTTGAAACTGTTGGGTTGTTTGTTTCCAAAAAGCATGTATATCCTCCTCTGAGGTATATATAAACCCGGCAGTCTGGCTACTAATAGTCGATACAGAATCAATCGATAAGACTGAGCTTTCAGTTGGCTGAACCAAACTGAATCGAATCGGGAATTCTCCTTTTTTGTTGAAAAGTTGTGAGGCATTTAAATCCAGCTCTTTTCCAATGGAAAGGATGTTTTCCTGCGTTATTTTCCGCGAAGTGAACACATGATAAAATGTGCTATCTGTTCCATCCGTGAAAAGTATTGGAATTCGGGAGTACAAAAAGTGCACGTTGTTATCCCTGGATGTGGAAACCCGTACTTCCGTCGAGTTCAGGAGTGTACTATCCAGGGGGGGAATAGAAGCAAAATTACTCCAATACCTGGGGTTTCCTTCCTTATAAACGGAAACACCCCAAAAGTCAAAATCAGGCAGGTCCTGGAAGGTATTATCCGTGATTATTCTGTCTTCAATTAAACTGGCAAACTCGGTGGAAGCAGCGGTGAATTCAAAAAGAAATGCATTAAACCTTTGCGAAGCTTCCTGAACGGAGAGGGTAGCTTTAACTTCATAATCCTGGGAATTCTGACCAGGAAGCCGAAACTCGAATACAGCATAGCTTATGCAAATTGCAATAAGTGCAAAAATAAGAACGGTTGTTGTGTATTGCCGTAAAGATCCCATATCCGGGTAACGTAACAAAAACAGAGGTTGTATTTAAGCAAAAACCAAATTTGGTATTTGCTCATCTTTATCGCCTCTTAGCACCTGGATAATGGCGTTAGCAGCTAACATCCCAATAGCTTCTCTTGTTTCATAAGTGGCACTGGCAATATGAGGAAGCATCGTACAATTTGGTGCTGTTAACAAACGTGGATGAACGTTAGGTTCTTCTTCAAATACATCGAGGCCGGCACCTCCAATCATACCTTTGTGAAGAGCCTCAGCAAGAGCGGCTTCATCAACAACCGGGCCACGGGAAATATCAATTAATATCGAATTCGATGGCATAAGCTCTAGAATGTGATTATCTACCAAATGATATGTTTCTGGTGTAAGGGGACAGTTTAGACTTAATACATCACTTCGCTGAGCAAGTTCCTCGATAGTATCTATGAAAGTAGCTTCCAGTTCTTTTTCGTCAGTTCCTGATATTGAGCTTCGGTTGTGATAGAAGATGTTCATGCCAAATGCTTTCGCTCTGGTTGCAAAAGCTTTTCCAATTCGCCCCATCCCAACAATTCCAAGATTTTTGCCGCGAAGTTCCATTCCCAAAAACCCCAATGGTTCCCACCCCTTGAATTCCCCTTTGCGGAGGTACTTTTCAGCGTCATAGAAATGTCGGGTGGTTGCCATTAGCAGTGCCATCGCAAAGTCGCCACATGCCTCTGTAAGTACATCAGGCGTATTTGCTACCTTAATTCCAAGTTCATTTGCCGCTTTTACATCAATATTGTTATACCCAACGGCAAAGTTGGCAATTACTTTCAGGTTTTTTGCTTCTTCGAGAACCGCATTTGTTACGGGTGTGGAAAGCATACAAAGAAGAGCATCAAAATCTCTGATATCCTTTTTCAATTGGAGTTCTGAATTATAAATGCCTTTTTCAGCAACCAGAACCTCCCCCATATTTCCTAAATAATCGATCACTTTTTGCGGAACAGGTTCGGTGATCAGAATTTTAGGGGCTGACATAGAATCTGTTATTCGTTTTCGATGTAAGTAATACGTGCATCATTCCATACACGTTCGATTCCGTAATGATCACGCTTATCTTTGATCATTACATGAACGACTATATTTATGAAATCAAGAATAATCCATGTTCGACCTTCAAGTCCCTCTTTTTTCCATGGTTTCTCCCCGGCTTGCTCCAATAATTCTTCCTCAACAGAATCAGAAATAGCCTTCACTTGTGTATCTGAAGTTCCACTGCAAATCACAAAAAAATCGGTAAGGGTAGTAAGGTCCGACACATCCATTACCGTAATATCAATGGCTTTCTTCTTCTTCATGCCTTCAAGAACATGTTCCACTAAACTCTTGGAGTCCGGATTTGCTTGAAATTGATCGTTTTTAGGCTGTTGAATTTGTACCATTATTCAGTATTAAGTTGTTCGAAGTCATGTCCAATTACGACCGTGACATCTAAGTAAAAATCGGGAGATTCTTCCCTTAGAACATTTATTTCGCTTATTCCCAGGGCAACGGCAACCTGTTTTGCATTTTCAAGGTTCCCGGCGCGTGAAATAACAATGGATTCCTGTAAATCAAAATGGTCGAAATTACCGGTTTCAACTACATCAAAGCCATTGT
>JAKSCW010000029.1 GCA_022360375.1 Balneolales bacterium | reverse complement strand
GGTCCACTTTTTCGAATACTTTGGTTCCGGTAAACTTTGGCTGATGACAGGAAGTGGTTTCCCAGTCAATCTCCGTCCTGTTTTTTACTGCTGAATCGTAAGAAAGCAGGACTTTGTTTTGTGTTCGCTGTTCGTGTTCTTCTCGCATAGCCTGGTATTCCTGCTTAATACCATTCGCAAAAGTACGGCTTTGATTCACGTTAAGTAAATCGCTGCAAACAGTTACCGACCGGGAAGCATCATGTACATGTACTACCGCAGAAGTATAATTCGGATCAATTTTAACAGCTGTATGAATTCTGGATGTAGTGGCTCCGCCAATTAACAAAGGAGTTTTCATGTTCCGCCGCTGCATTTCTTTCGCCACACCTACCATTTCGTCTAAGGAAGGGGTAATCAACCCACTCAATCCAATGATATCAGCATTCTCCTTCTCTGCTTCATCCAGAATTCTATTGGTAGGAACCATAACTCCCAAATCCACAATATCGAAGTTATTGCAGGCCAACACTACACCAACGATGTTTTTCCCGATATCGTGAACATCCCCTTTTACGGTTGCTAACAACACTTTAGCACGTTGTTTATCATCTTTGTTTCTGGCTTTTTCCTCTTCCAGGAAAGGCGTTAAATAAGCAACAGCTTGCTTCATTACGCGTGCACTTTTTACCACCTGAGGCAGGAACATCTTTCCTGAACCAAAAAGATCTCCGACAATATTCATCCCGTCCATCAAAGGACCTTCGATTACTTCCAACGGGCTTCCTATTTTCTGACGGGCTTCTTCAGTATCCGCTTCTATATGATCGGTGATTCCTTTAATCAGCGCATGACTCAATCGTTCTTCTACTGATGCTGAACGCCATTCTTCAGTCTCTTTTTCCTTTTTTTCGCCGGTTCCTTTGTACTTCTCAGCAATATCTAAGAGCCGTTCCGTGGCATCATCGCGGCGATCGAGCAACACATCTTCCACACGTTCCAGTAATTCTGCCGGTATCTCATCATATACTTCCAATTGGGTTGGATTCACAATACCCATGTCCATACCATGCTGAATGGCATGATACAAAAAGGAAGAGTGCATGGCTTCGCGAACGGGATTATTCCCCCGAAACGAAAAAGATACATTACTCACACCCCCAATAATATGCGCTCCGAGAAGATTCCCGCGAATCCATTTAGCTGCCAGGAAGAAATCGAGGGCATTCCGCCGATGCTCTTCCATTCCGGTGGCAACCGGGAAAATGTTTGGATCCAGAATCACATCCGAGGGATCAAAGCCAACCTGTTCTACCAATAATTTGTAGGAACGGGAACAAATTTCGATGCGACGTTCAAGGTTATCTGCCTGGCCATGTTCATCGAATGCCATAGAAATCACGGCTGCGCCAAACCGTTTTACAATTTTTGCACGCTTAAGAAATTCCTCTTCTCCATCCTTCAAACTTATGGAGTTCACCACCCCTTTCCCCTTGATGCATTTCAACCCCGCCAAAATTACTTCCCATTTTGAGGAATCAATCATGATTGGGATACGAGCAATTTCCGGCTCAGACGCAACCAGGTTCAAAAAAGTCGTCATTTCATGGGCACTATCCAGCATCCCTTCGTCCATATTTACATCTAGAATCTGGGCTCCGCCCCGTACCTGGTCGAGTGCCACTTCAAGTGCAGTGGTGTAATCCTGGGCTTTGATTAAATTCAAAAATCGTTTGGATCCCGTCACATTTGTCCGCTCCCCGACATTCACAAAATTGGAATCGGGAGTTATGATCAATGGTTCGAGTCCACTAAGTGAGATTGGATTCGGTTTCATTAAGCAACAGACACTTGGTTAACAAATCGAGGCTTGTAGTCTTTTACTATTTCAGTCATTCGACGAATATGATCTGGACCCGTTCCACAACATCCCCCTATAATGTTTATCAGGTTCTCATCCAGATAAGCCCGGACTTCCTCCCCCATTGCTTCTGCTCCCTGGTCGTATTCCCCAAACTCATTTGGTAATCCGGCATTAGGGTAAGCACTTATATAAAGAGGAGATTTTTGAGCCATGTTCTGCAGATAGGGTTTCAAATCTTTCGCTCCAAATGAACAGTTAAGTCCAATAGAAAGTAGCGGAACATGAGACAGTGAAATCAAAAAAGCCTCCAATGTTTGACCGGAAAGTGTACGACCACTTGCATCTGTAATTGTTCCTGAAATCATGATGGGCAATTCTTTTCCGGTTTCTTCATACAGCTCCATCACGCCAAACAAAGCAGCTTTGGCATTCAGAGTATCGAAAATCGTTTCGATAAGCAGTACATCAGCCCCTCCATCCATTAAACCCTTTGCCTGGAGTTTGTATGCTTCTGCTAACTGATCGAAGGTTATCGCACGGTATTCAGGCCGGCTTACATCAGGAGAAAGTGATGCGGTTTTGTTTGTAGGCCCCATTGCTCCTGCCACAAAACGAGGTTTATCGGGGGTTTTTTGATTGTATTTTACTGCCGCCTGTTTGGCAATTCTTGCCGCTTCCAGGTTAAGTTCATATACAACGTCTTCCAGCTCGTAATCAGCTTGAGCAATCGTGGTTCCGCTAAATGTGTTCGTTTCCAGAATATCGGCACCAGCTTCCAGGTATTGCTCATGGATTTCCCCAATCACATCGGGACGGGTGAGGCAAAGCAAATCATTATTGCCTTTTAAATCGATGCCGGAGTTTATAAAACGATCGCCCCGGAAGTCGTCTTCGGTAAGGTTATAACGCTGGATCATGGTGCCCATGGCTCCATCCAGCACTAACACTCGTTGTTCTAATAGTTTTTGAATATTCACTCGGTACTATGATTGGCTTATAAAGAAAGAGTGAAAGTATGTAGCTCACTTATCTTTCTTAGCATGAACTTAACAAGAATCATACCAAGTGGGATTTGGCACCTATCCTCTGGCGAGTGGTTGCCAAGACTTCAACGGGCCCATTCCCTCAGTCTTTCTTAATAAGCATTAAGTAATACGCTTAAGATAGGAATCTTTGGTAATAGCACAAAAAAACTGACTCCATAAAACTACAAACTATTTGTTAGTTCATTTTATATCTGTTGTACTTGATCAGCATTTCGTGAAGCTGTTTTGGGTTAAATGGCTTGGGAACAATCTCATCTACCCCGGCTTCATAAGCCTTCCTGTGTTCTTCGAATACATTTGAAGCTGTTAAGGCGATAATAGGGATCTTTGCTTTTGTACGGTTATCCAAAGACCGTATCTCTTCGGTAGCTTCATATCCATCCATAATAGGCATGTGCAAATCCATAAAAATAAGATCGAATTCATTTTTCTGAACCTGCTCGATGGCTTTTTTTCCATTTTCGGTGATAATCGGATCAATGTGCCACTTATTCAGGAACATTTTGATTACCTGGATATTTACGGAATTGTCCTCCACTACCAATACCCGTAGCTCTTCAAGTGATTCAAATGCTTCTAAATCTTTGTTAGCACCTTGATTTAAGTTCTTGATTTCACCTACCAGCAAATTGATTGAAAATGAAAAAGTAGTCCCCT